>JBLMWR010000947.1:0-2621 GCA_050257335.1 Deltaproteobacteria bacterium
CTCCGTGACCCGGCGGTATCAGACTCGCAACTCCTCTTCGGCCAGCGAGTTACGATTACGGGTCAAACGCCGCGGGGCGAACACGGGAGTGTGATGCGCCGTTCGTGAGTTGGATTGGCAAGCAACCCCGCGCGCCGTCCCGTCACGGAGTGACCGGACTGCATAACAAAAGCAGCCCGGCTGTTTTGTAACAGCCGGGCTGCGGGATGAACACGGCACGCCTACCGCACGGCTTCGCTCAGCATCTTCGTATTGGGGATGCTGTGGCGATTCGTGAGGCCGTCTTCGCGGGTCTCGATGATCGTGGCCACCGGCCCGACCTCGCGGACGACCCCTTCGAACCCGGCGACGTTGACCTTGTCGCCGGTGTGCAGCCGCTGGCGGGTGTAGTAACCGGCGAGGATCCCCCCGGCCACTTCACGACCCCCCAGTCCGACCGCCAGACCCAGTCCCACTGCCAGCGAGCCGAAGGCGATCAGGATCATCTGTTCCAGCAGGGCGAACTTGATCGCCAACTGGTCGAAGGCGGCGATGAACGTCATCAGCGCCAGCACGTAGTAGCAGCCGGTCGCCAGCCGCTCGGCGTACGAGATGCCCACGCGGTCGGCACTCGTGGCGATGACTCCCCGCAGGAAGTTGGCGATCAAGAGGCCAATCACGACGACGACGGTCGCCACCAGGAGCCGCGGGATGTACGCCACGACGCCCGCCATCGCGACCGACAGCGCCTGCAGTTCGAGGATGTTGAAGGCCGCCATCATGAAGACGCACATCAGGAGCCAGAAGACGAGCTGGCCGACGATATTCGAAACGCTGCGGGTGATCCCCACGCGCTTCATCGACTCGACGAGTCCCCCGCGCTCGGCCGCCTTCGGCAGGCCGATCCGGTCGCTCAGCGCCTCGACGACGCGGGCAACCAGACGGGCAACCAGGTAGCCGGCCACCAGCACCACGACCAGCGCCAGCACCCGCGGCGCCAGAGCGATGATCTGGCTGAACGCCTGCTGAAAGCTGTTGACGAAGACCTGTCCCCACGTATTGACCGTTTGCAGATTGACTGTCTCAGGCATGATTTGCACCTTTCGTATTTATGAGCCTGTGGACCAGTCGGAGTCCTTCCAAACCCCGACGGCACCGTACATCTGTAATTTCCGGTAAGTTTACGGCGCCTCACGGGAGCGATCGCCGCGATCGTTCCCGAACTTTCCGGTGAACGTCATTCCGACCAGATGCGCCACGCCGCGGAGAAAATGGACCGCGAGGTAAGGCACCGCCCCCAGAGCCAGATCGACCAGATGTGCCGCCAGGAGAGCCCGGTTGAGCCGCTGGTGAACCCGCTCATTCAGTTCGGCGGGCACGGGGGGAACGCCGCGCTCCGCCAGAGTATCGAGTAAGCCTCTTGCCATGTTGTTTTGTTGATTGCACTGTTCTTCTCCCTCTCCCCGAGGGAGAGGGAACCGCTGGACCCGCCTTTGACCCATTCGACTTTTCGACCCCTTCGACCTTCCCTCACATCTCCTGATCCGGAAACCGCCTTTGCAGCTCCTCCCGCGCCCGGCTGACGCGCATCTTGCACGCGCTCACCGAAAGATTGAAAACGTCCGCCAGTTCCTCGTAGCTGTATCCTTCAGAATATTTGAGGAGCAGCATGGCCCGATCTTCTTCGTCGAGAGTTTCGAGCATCTGCGCCACGTCCATCGCCGCGACGGGTCCCGCGCTCCTGCTCTGGTGTGATTCGTACCGGTTCCGCTCCGCCATTTCGGTTTCGTATTTCCGTCTCCGGCCGCGGGCCCGCCGCAGTTTGAGGCACGTCCTCACGGCGATGGCGTGCAGCCACGTAGCAAACTTCGACTTGCCGGCGAACGCTCCGCGACCCTGAAAGAGCCCGACGAACACTTCCTGCGCGGCGTCGCTGGCGTCCGCTTCGTTTCCCATGAGGCGATAACAGACGCGCCACACCCGCTCGGAGTGCCGCCCGACCAGCGCTGTAAACGCCGGTCCGTCGGAATCTTCGCGGGCCGCTTCAGCCGCCAGTTCTTCGTCGGTCTTGTCGGTGATGTCCAAAACGCACACCACACGCCTGCGCCTCTCTCAGGTGTCGGATGTTTTCCGTATCCGACCCGTTAGTTACCGGCGGACCGCAAACGGTCACAATTCCGACCGGCAACCGGAGACGCGCAGCGCAACAGGAGAGGTGCCAATGAGATGGGAACGCGGCCGTTTTGCCGCGATATGGAACCACATCCCCCGCAAAACCGTCAAGACCGGATTACCCCGCGCCATGGACTTACGTGCTTGGCCGGGGGGGGTTGCCCCGCGCGTCCACCGGCGCTGATCGAGACGGGCAGCCTCGCAACTGTGTCCAGCGCGAGTGGCCGCTCGGGATGTCGCCATGTATACTGCGACGATGGACCAGCAGCAGGCTGTCGACGCGATTCGAGCCAGCCCCCTCGCGGAGGTCGCTGAACTTCTTGTCGCGGAACTCCTCGCTTCTGCGCGCCTTGTGGTTGATGACGGTGCGGCCGGGGCTATGCCTGCGACGACGTCTCATTTTGGCGGTTTGCCATCCCTGCCGCGCGCGGTGGACTGGCCCCACTGGGATCCGGGCTCCTACCTGCGTG
>JBLMWR010000948.1:0-5209 GCA_050257335.1 Deltaproteobacteria bacterium
GCAAGTTTCACGCGACTCTGGCGGAAATCGTTTCGGTCGTCTGTCGCGGGTTGCGTGACCAGACGGGCGTCAATTCCGTAGTTCTCAGCGGCGGGGTCTTCGCCAACGCGCTTCTGCTGAACGATGCCATCCGTCGTTTGACCGGCGGCGGCTTCAATGCCCATTGGCATCGTCTGACCCCCTCGAACGACGGGGGTCTGAGTTTCGGACAGTTGGCGGTCGCCGCGGCGCGAAGGGGAGTGGCCGATGTGTCTGGGAATTCCCGGCCGGGTCGATGAGATCTACCGCGAGCACGACGTCCTGATGGGACGCATCGACTTCGGCGGCGTGTGCAAGCGCGCCTGTCTGGAGTATGTGGAAGGCGTCCAGCCCGGGGACTACGTGCTGGTTCACGTCGGGTTTGCACTGGCGCGGCTGGACGAGGCCGAGGCCAACCGCGTCTTCGAGCTGCTTGATGAGCTGGGCGAGCTCGGCGAGCTGCAGGCGGGTTCGGGATGAAGTACCTCGACGAATATCGCGACGGCGAGACGGCCGCACGGCTGGCGCGGGCCATTGCTGCGGAAACCACGCGCGAATGGACGATTATGGAAGTCTGCGGCGGCCAGACACATTCGATCGTGCGTTACGGCGTCGATCGGCTGCTTCCCGCAGGGATCGAGCTGGTGCACGGGCCCGGCTGCCCGGTGTGCGTCACGCCGCTGGAAACGCTCGACCGGGCGCACGCCATTGCGGCGCGCCCCGAGGTCATCTTCTGCTCCTTCGGCGACATGCTGCGGGTTCCCGGCTCGCGCTGCGACCTTCTGTCGCTCAAATCGCAGGGGGCCGACGTGCGGACGGTCTATTCGCCGCTCGACGCCGTCGAGGTCGCCGCCCGGAACCCCAATCGCAAGATCGTCTTCTTCGCCGTCGGTTTCGAAACCACGGCGCCGGCCAACGCCATGGCGGTCTGGATGGCGCAGAGGCGGAAGCTCGCGAACTTCAGCGTGCTCGTTTCGCACGTCCTCGTCCCCCCCGCCATGACCGCCATTCTCGAGTCTCCCGAAAACCGCGTGCAGGCCTTCCTGGGCCCCGGTCACGTTTGCACCGTCATGGGCTTTGCCGAATATGAAGAGGTCGCCCGACGATTCGCCGTGCCGATCGTGATCGCCGGTTTTGAGCCCGTGGACCTCCTCGAGGGCGTGCTGCTGGCGGTGAGGCAGCTCGAATCCGGCCGAATGCAGGTTGAGAATCAGTATTCCCGGGCCGTGCGCCGTGAGGGAAACGCCGGCGCGCAGAAGCTGATCGGCGAGGTCTTCGAAGTCTGCGACCGGAAATGGCGCGGCATCGGCCCGATCGCCGCGAGCGGTTGGCGGCTGCGCGACGAATTCCGCCAGTTCGACGCCGAACAGGTCTTCGAGGTCGCCCGGATCGCCATCCACGAGCCGGCGGAGTGTATCAGTGGACTGATCCTGCAGGGCCTCAGGAAGCCGCACCAATGTCCGGCGTTCGGAACCCGCTGCACGCCGCAGTCGCCGCTCGGGGCCACGATGGTTTCCTCGGAGGGGGCCTGCGCCGCTTATTATCAGTACGGCCGGCTGGCCGCATCGGCGCCGATCAACGGGAGACAGGGATGATCGCTGCCATCGAGCCCCGCATTCGACGAATGCCGCACGAAATGTATCATTGCCTTGCAAACGGCGACTTTGCAGAGACATGGCGGACATGCTCCCAATGGGAATCCGGTGCGAAGCACTCGACACAAGCCCCGGTGGGGCGAAATACTTTAGCCGGTGGCGTCAGCCACCGGAGTGTCCCATTAAGCATCCCAGGCCCCGGAGGGGCGACATACATGCGCCTCGTTGCCGCTCCGCCGGGGCTTTGCGCGTGGGTTCGAATCGTCCCAGGGGCCTGCGCCCCTGGCTACGACATTTCGCCCCTCCGGGGCTGTACTGTCGGTACGCCAACGCACCATGTCCTCAATCACCGGAAAATCCGCTGAACGCGACGCGGCTCCCGATCTGGCGGCGCTGCTGGGAACGTGCCCGGTGCCCGTGTCGCGATACGAGCAGATCCTGCTCGGTCACGGGAGCGGCGGGAGGCTCTCGGCCGACCTGTTACGGCAGGTGTTCCTGCCGGCGTTCGCCGATCCGGTCCTGCGCGAACTCGAAGACCAGGCGACGTTGAGCCTGCCTGTCGGCGCCGGCGTGGCGACGCCGCGGCTCGCCCTGACGACCGACGCCTTCGTCGTGCGGCCGATCTTTTTCCCGGGCGGAGACATCGGCAGCCTGGCGATCCACGGGACGGTGAACGATCTGGCGGTCGGCGGCGCCCGGCCGCTCTACATCTCGGCCGCGTTCATTCTCGAAGAAGGTTTGCCGTTCGTCGATCTCGAGCGCGTCGTCGGCTCGATGCGCCGGGCGTGCGAAGAGGCGGGGGTGGCGCTGGTTGCCGGCGACACGAAGGTTGTCGATCGCGGCAAGGCCGACCAGATGTTCATCACGACGACGGGCGTGGGGATCGTCCCGGAAGGCCGCCGACTGTCGATTCATGCGGCGCGGCCGGGGGACCGCATCGTGGTCTAGGGAACGGTCGGCGATCACGGCATCGCCATTCTCTCGGTCCGCGAAGGGCTGGAATTCGAAACGGTTCTGGAAAGCGATTCAGCGCCGCTGGCGGATCTCGCCGACGCCGTTTTCGAAGCCTGCCCGACAGTCCGCTGCATGCGCGACCCGACCCGCGGGGGCCTCGCCAGTGCGCTGAACGAGCTGGCCGACGCGTCGCAAGTGGGAGTCAAGATCGCAGAGTCGGCGATTCCCCTGCGGCCGGAGGTGCGGGCGGCGTGCGAAATGCTCGGTCTGGATCCGCTGCACGTCGCCAACGAAGGAAAGCTGATCGCCGTCGTTCCGGCCGTCGACGCGGAACGGGTCGTGGCCGCGATGCGCGCTCACCCGCTGGGACGAAACGCGGCGTTGATCGGCGAAATCGTCGCCGACCATCCCGGAACGGTCACGATGCGGTCGCTGGTGGGGGGCGAGCGCCTCGTGAACATGCTGACAGGGGAACAACTGCCGAGAATTTGTTAGGATGGCCTGATCACGGATCGAAAGGGCGGGCAATCATGGTCGAGGCGAACGAACCCTACGGACGAAAAACGCAGCGCCAGGCGGCCGGGCAGGCGCCGATGATTCCACTCGACGATTGCCTGCGACATGCCCCCGGCGACGGCACCCCCGCCCGCGGCCGATCCCGGAAGGCTGTTCGCCGGCGGAGGACTGCAATTCGATGCCATTCCCGGTGACCTGCGACCCGCGACAGACGAGGGTTGTACGCCGGATGCAGCCGCACGTGCTCCTTCGTGAGCTGTACGATCGACGCCGCTCGGATGATCACCGGTTCCAGCTCGGCGATGAAACCGTCAAGCTCCAGAGGCTTGACGATGTAGTCGAAGGCCCCCAGGTTCATCGCCTGAAGGTGGGAATCCAGGAAACGGCCTTCATCGCGCCCCTCTCCAACCAAAGGGGAAGCGTCAGGGTGAGGAGGAGACGCCCGTTGCCTACCCCGACCCTCACCCACGAGGACGGAGAATAGAGCGTGGGCCGATTCGGTGGGGCATCCCGCTTGACAGATGCACCCGGCACTTTCAAGTTGACTTGCGATCGTCGCATGAAAGTGCGCGATCGGCTACCACTCCGGCGTCGGCGGGGTGAAGCTCGTGCCGGGCTCCGGGGCCGGGGGCGCACTCACCGGCTCGGGGGCCGACGGCTGCGGTGCCGGCGCGGCCACCGGAGCGGGAGCGGCCGGGGGCGGCGCGGGTTTCTTCACGACCGGCGGCGCTTTGGGGCGCGGCTTCGAGACGGCTTTGCGTTTGAGAGCCGCCTTGACCGGCTTCGCCTTTTTCCGGGCCTTCGCGACGACCTTCTTCGCCGCCGGTTTCTTCTTCGCAACTTTCTTTGCGGCGGCCTTCTTCCGTGTCGCACTCTTTCTGGCAGCCTTTTTCCTCGCGGCCTTTTTTGCCCCTTTTTTCTTAGCCATCGCGCTCCTCTCCCGGTTCTCGTGAGTTGCCCTGGAACGCCGCCCATACTACAGGTAACTGAGCACAGGCCGCAAGCGCACGGCCCGAGGGCGGTGGTGCATGGTGCTGGGCATCAATTCGGCGTCACACCCCCTTTCTCCCTCTCCCGCTGCGAGAGGGCCGGGGCGAGGGTATGTTAGGAACCAGCGCAGCCCGCCGCTGACTGGGAGTGACGGAATTCCTGTAGTTCTCCGGGGAAATACGGGCGTGTCCGTCGGCATTCCGCAATCGCCGTCGCTCGGCAATGATACATTTGTGCACCGGAATGTGATCGCAACGGTGAGACTCCGGCCGTCCCGCCCTTCCGTGGCGATGGGAGCGCGGGGTCGGATTGTCCGGCAGGAGCGTCGGCGTCTCCATTGAACAAAGGGGGGGCACTCGATTCGCGGTAGTGTCGATGCGCAGACGATCTGACGGTCGAAGGATGTCCGTAAGGCCGGAGCCGGAGGGCAAACCGCTGGCGGGTCCTCACTTCCCGCGGTACGATGGGGAGCTTCGTGCCCGCCATGGCCCGGATGACTCAAATCTCAGGGAGTTGCGGTGGCGCTGTGACCATGCCAACCCGAAGCGCAAGCGAGGACGTCGCAACGCGCTCCCTCGCCGGTTCTTCGGGTTAATATCAAATTGTCCAGAACCCAGCGAACGGAGCCTTCGCCATGACCGCCGTACCGTCGACCGCCATTGTCGCAGCAGCCGCGATCGCTCTCGGTGGGTACCCGGGCTTCGCCGCCGACCGCCAGCTCGATTCTTTCAAACGCCAGCAGCTCAGCGACGAGTATTACTCGGAAGGGGCGAACGCCGGCGACCTCAACCGCGACGGCAAGCCCGACGTCGTCTGCGGGCCGTACTGGTATGAAGGGCCGGCGTTCGACAAGCGCCACGAGATCTATCTCCCCAAGCCCCAGCCCCGAGACTTCTACGCCGACAATTTCTTCAGTTGGGTGTACGACTTCAACCACGACGGCTGGAACGACATCTTCGTCGTCGGTTTTCCCGGCACGCCGGCGTACGTCTACGAAAATCCGGCCAAGAGCGAGGGGCACTGGCCCAAACATCAGGTCTTCGACGCCGTGTCGAACGAATCACCACATTTCACCAATATCGTCGGCGACGAACGACCTGAACTCGTCTGCACGTTCAATGGCACGTACGGCTACG
>JBLMWR010000949.1:0-4887 GCA_050257335.1 Deltaproteobacteria bacterium
GCTGACCGAAGGGGTCGTCGAGATCGAATCGGCCTGCGACGTGCTGGGCCGCGAGTCGCGGGAGGTGCGCTTTCACGCGTGGCTGAACGCGACGTTCGAGGCGGGGTTCGCCAATCCGATCGACGAGGCGATTCGGCGCTCGTGGAAATTCGTTGCCGCGGGCTATACCAAGGTTGACGAGGTTCCTTACGACTTTCTGCGCAAGCGGCTCAGCATCCTGGTGGCGCATGACGGGTCGCATCGGCTCATTACCAAGGGGGCCCTCGACAACGTGCTGGCCGTCTGCACGCAGGCGGCCGGGGCCGACGGGGCGTCTGTCGAGCTGGCGAAAGTCCGCGACGACATCGAGCGGCAGCACAAGGAACTGGGAGGACAAGGTTGCCGCCTGCTGGGAGTCGCGGTCCGCGATCTGGGAACGACAGCGGTCGCCGGCAAAGAGGCCGAGCGAGAGATGACTTTCATGGGTTATCTCGTGTTTCGCGACCCGCCCAAAGCGGGGGTCCGCGAAACGGTCGAGGAGCTCCGGCGGCTGGGCGTATCGCTCAAGATGATTACCGGCGACAACCGCCTGGTCGCGGCGCATGTCGCCGGCCAGGTCGGCCTGGCGGGAAACAGGCTGCTGCGCGGGGGCGACCTGCGGCACATGAGCGACGAAGCTCTGCGACGGCAGGCGGCGGACGTCGACGTGTTTGCCGAGATCGAGCCCAATCAGAAGGAACGCCTGATCCTGGCGCTGCGCCAGGCGGGGCGGGTCGTCGGGTATCTGGGGGACGGCATCAATGACGCGTCGGCCCTGCACGCCGCCGACGTGGGGATTTCGGTCGATTCGGCCGTCGACGTCGCCAAAGAGGCGGCCGACATCGTGCTCCTCAAACACAGCCTTGCCGTCCTGATCGACGGCATCCGCGAAGGTCGGACGACCTTTGCGAACACGCTCAAGTACGTCTTCATGGCGACGAGCGCCAACTTCGGAAACATGTTCAGCATGGCGGGGGCGTCCCTCTTTCTGCCGTTCCTCCCGTTGCTTCCCAAGCAGATTCTGTTCATGAACATTCTGACCGACATTCCGGAAATGACGATCGCCGCCGACCGCGTGGACGACGAGATGATCGCCCGCCCCCGCCGCTGGGACATCCGCTTCATCCGCAGCTTCATGCTGCTGTTCGGCGCACTCAGCTCCGTTTTCGACTACATGACGTTTGGCGTGCTCATCCGGGTGCTGCACGCCGGCGAACAGGAATTCCGGACGGGGTGGTTTATCGAGTCGGTGGTGTCGGCGGCTCTGATCGTGCTGATCGTCCGCAGCCGCCGGAGCATTTTGAGCAGCCGTCCGAGCGCCCCTTTGCTGGGGAGCACGCTGGCCGTCGTCGCCCTGACGCTCGTCCTCCCGCTCACCCCCGTTTTCGAGCCGCTGGGGTTCGCCACTGTCCCCCCTTTGGTCGTCGTGCTGATGGGGGTGATCGTGGTCCTGTATCTGGCGGCGGCGGAATTCGCGAAGAAGATGTTTTATCGTCTCTCGGGCGATTGAGAGGTTGTACGTCGGGCTTTCAGCCTGACGTACTTGCCGGCTTCTGCATGAGCAAGATGAACTCGTGCACCTTGTTCATGCGGAACACGGAGGGAAAGCCGAGCGGGCGGAGGTTGTTGTATTCCGCCTGCCGGTTCCAGATGATGAGATCGTCGAACAGGAAGCCGATTTCCTGCAGCCGGCCCGCCAAGTCGCTGTGGAAAGGGTAAAAGCGGTTCTTCTTTCGCAGATCCATGACGACCACGCAGCAATGGGCGCCGGCTTTAAGCACTTTCAGCACGTCGGCAAAGATTCGCGTCAGGGCAGAGAGGAACTCGCCGTAGTCGGCGATCGTCCCCAGATCGCTGTGCAAGTTTCCGTAATGACGCACCGCCTTGGAATCCGCCGTCCGCCGCTGGTTCAGAATGTTCCAGTAAGGGGGCGAAGTGACGCACAAATCGACCGAGTCCGCCGCCACGTGCTGCGACAGGTCAGTCGCCGAAGCCTGGTGCAGGTTGGGGACCGGAGCGGCACCGTCGTCAACGGTGTCGAACAGGGAGCGATCGCTGACGCGTTTCTTCGCGATGGCAACGAAGGTCGGCGAGAGTTCGAGCCCGATCGCCTGCTTTCCCGCGCGGACGGCGGCGACGAGGGTGCTCCCCGTGCCGGCGAAGGGGTCGAGCACGACGTGGCGGCCGGCGGGGAGGAACGATTCAATGAGCCGTGCCGCCAGCGCCGCGGGAAACATCGCCGGGTGCTTGAGCCGCAGCTCTTCGGGCGTCTTGCGGAGGTCGCTCCAGACGGAAATTGAGTTCTGGATCCAGCGTTTGCCGTCGAGACTGTTGCAGCGTCTGCGCGTGACGGGCTTCGCGAGAGAGGGCTTGCCTTGCATTTGAATCTCGATCCCCACCCGTCGCTGTTGTCACTCGAGCTCGGCACTCTCGTCATCCGGCATGTCGACCTTCGCGGTGCGTGAGGCGAGGGTCGCGAGGTAGGCGTACAGATCGGCAAGGTCGTCGTCAGTCAGGTCCTTCAGCAGACCTTCGGGCATGAGCGACGTCGGAAGAACCCGCCGCGATTCGATGTCGCGCGTCTCCAGGCGGAAGGTCTGATTGACGCCGTTCCGCAAGAGCAACCCGTCGGCGGCTTCATACACGATCATCCCGGTGTACGTTTTGCCCGACTTCATCTCGATGAGCGTGGTCTGGTAGCGCGGGGAAACGTCGCGGTTGGGCAGCGCAATGGCGACGAAGAGGTCGTCGCGCGAGAATCTTCCTGCGGCCCCCGCCAGGTCGGGGCCCAGGCCGCTTCCTGCCCCGTGGCACTGGGCGCAGCCGCGCGCGGTGTACAGCCTGCGGCCGCGCTCGATGTCCCCATTGCTCCAGGCGACCGCGGACAGCCGCTCCTTGAGACTGGCGATATCGGTGGTGCTGCCGCCGAGCTGGCGGGCGGCTTCTTCGGGGCAGTTCTGCGTCACCCAGTCGGTCCACTTTTCGACCGATTCGGGCTGGGGCTTGTAGCCGGCCGGGCCGAAGACGAAGTCGTACTTCTGCCCGCTGTTCCGCTCCAGGAGCCTGACGATCCGCTCGCGAATCGCCAGTTCGTTCCTGTCGTTCCCCAGCCGCCGAAGCGCCTTGACGAGCGCCGCCAGCTCGACGTCATTTTTCTTCGCCGGCAACTTCTCCAGTGCCGCCGTGCAGATGGCGACGATTTCGATCGGGGCGGAATCGAGCCCGGCGGCGAATTTTTCGCGGTCCTGTTCCTCGGGGGATTCGGCGAGGACCATCAGGCATGCCATCCGCAGTTCGAACTTATCGTACTGCTTGCGCACCAGGTCGCGATGAGCAGGCGTTTTGCCGAAGCCGATCACGAACACCGTGTCGTTGTTCCACGGATACTCGGGGTCGACCTCGACGGCCTTCATGAACGCCGCCACGGCCTGCGCCATTTGCTTCTCGTCGAGCTTCGTCATGAACAGCACGTGACCGGGACGACCGAACGCCAGATCGCCAATAATCCGCACGGGAAGTCCCGGGTCGCTGGCGACCAGGGCGGCGTACATTTCGCCGATGCGGGCGTTCCAGTTGCTGTCCTTCTGCAGATCGTGAGCGGCCAGCTTGCGTTCGAGGTCGAGCAGGGCTGCAGCGATCTTCTCACGCTGCGCCTCTCCCGGCCGGACCGGAAGCCGGGCGGCCACGAGCAGGTAGTGGATGTCGTCGGTGGGATGGCTGTCACTGGTGATTCGCGACAGGACCTTGTCGAGCAGGCGGTCGTTCGCCGGCGTGATCATCGCGGCCAGTCGCGCCAATTCGAGGTCGAGATGCCGTTGGCCGCTCGGAAACAGTTTCGCCAGCGTAATCCGCAGGGGGTCGAGATCCCGTTCGTGGGGGGCGAGGTCCTCGTTGGGGGTGTAATTGGCCAGCGCCGCCGCGGTTTGTTCGTCTCCCCCCAGGTCCCCCAGCGCGATCTGGATCACCCGCACCGCCTCGAGCTTCAGCTCGATGGAATGCTTGCCTTCGAGAATCCGCCGGCCGATATCGACGGCGTACGCGTTGTAATACTGCTCGCTGGATTCATGGTTCCGCCAGATGTAACCGAGCGCCGTGGTGAGCGCCGCCCGCCAGCTCAGCTTGCGGGCCAGGTCGGCAAGTTCCTTGAATTGCGCCGGCTTCAGGGAGGGCATGACCCGCGCGGCGGCCAGGCGGACGAAGCGGTCGTCGTCATTCGTGCACTTGGCGATGGCCGGCAAAAGCGCGGTGAGCTCGCCCGGGTAACGCGCCGCCGTTTCGAGGGCCCGCCGGCGGACCAGGGGATCGCCGTCGTGCAGGTACTGCACCAGCACCGCCGGACTGAGCCCCTGCGGCGGCCGCGCCCCCAGCGACCAGACGGCCCGGGCCCGCAGCTCGGGCGACTTGACCATCGCCAGGATTTCGGCCGCCGTGCCCGGCAGGCCGGCAAACAGATCGGTGAGGATTTCGATGGCTCGGATCCGCGCCGCGGTTGAGTGGTGTTCGTCGAGCGCCACCGAGAGAAACGCCTGCGCGCCCAGTTTCGTCGCCAGCGGGACCCAGCGGGCCCGCGACCAACTGCTCGACGGCTGCGGAGCGTCGAGGCAGGCGGCGATTTTCTGTTCGGCCGTGTCGTTCTCGGCGACGGTCAAGAGCGCCGGTGCGGTGGGCGGCACTTCGCCCCTGTAGGTCACCCGGTAGACCGTTCCCTGCGTCCCGCGTCCGCCGACGCACACGTACAGGCACCCGTCCATGCCGACTTCGACGTCGGTCGGTGCAAAGCCCATCTGACCTCTGGCCGCGATGAACTCGGCCGGCGTCTGAACTGCGTACGTCGCCCCGTTTTTTGTGAGGGGCACGTGCCAGATGCGC
>JBLMWR010000950.1:0-5804 GCA_050257335.1 Deltaproteobacteria bacterium
GTTTCTTGGCACAATTCTTCAGCATTTCAAAGCGCCCCGCGGTTGACACGGTGTCATCGTCCGGGTGCCTGCGGGCCTTTTAACGCGTTGTGCCGGCCCATCCGTCGCGCGGGATGTCGCCTCGGTGCCGGCACAGAAGATTCCGGTGGGGAGCGCCGACAGCATGTTTCAGGTGGAGTTGAAGGTTCTGGAAGGCCGGCAACAGGGGAAAACGATTCCGCTCAATGTCCGGCAGTTTCTCATCGGGCGCGAGCAGGACTGTCATCTGCGCCCCAACAGCGACCTGGTCAGTCGCCATCACTGCGTGTTCACGGTCGACGACTTCACCGTCCGGCTGCGTGACCTGGGGAGCACGAACGGGACCTACGTCAATGGCGAGCGGATCCAGGGGCAGGTGGTTCTCAAGCCGGGCGATCAGGTCTCGGTAGGCAAATTATCCTTCGAGGTCGTCGTCCGCACCGAAGCTCCGGTGGCGGCTGCTGTCGGCTCCCGGCCGGGCGCTTCAGTCGCTCCCGCTTCGACGGTGCCGGGTGTCGAGTCCTCTGAAACCTCGCTGAACGCCACCGACACGATCGAAATTCCGGTCGCCCCCCCCGGCGACGACACAGCCATCCTCGATACGTTCAAGGCGGGAGAAGCATCGCCCGGCCAGGCGATGCCTCAGCAGCAGCCGGCGTTTTTGCCCTCTATGGCTTATCCGCCGGGGTACGGAATCCCTCAGGGATACGGGGTGCCCGGTTATCCGCCGGGATACCCGGCGGGTTATCCGGGCGCGCCGGGCTATCCGGCCGGATACGGACCGCCCCCGGGATATATGCCCCCGGGTTACGGGATGCAACCGATGATGCCGGGGTATGCGATGCCGCAACAACCGCAGGCTCCGGCCCCCACCGGCGGGCGCCTCGTCGAAGCGCCCCCCGTCGTGCTTCCCGATCCGTCACAGACGGGGGCCAAATCTCCCGAGCCGACGCCGCCCCCCCCGGCTGCCGAAGGTCAGCCAGGCGCTGCACCGGCGACCGTCAAACCGTCCGATGCCGCTGCCGACATCATCCGCTCGCACCGCACCCGCCGCACGACGTAGTCGTCCGTCTGCGGCTGATTGGCGAGCGCCCTGGGGCGGCGTTCCCCAACCGGCCCGTAAGCAGTGGCCGCCCCGCAGGGTCGTCACGGGCATCCATCCTGGCAACGTCAACGGATTGACCCGGATGATTCGTGCTCCAGAGAATCGACGTCGGGCCGACATACTACCAACCCGAAGCGCTCGCGAGGGCGTGCATTGCCGTGTCCGCAATTGCGTTTCGGGTTGGTGTGCAAGCGGACCGTCAGAGTCCGACCCTGATCTCCGCCAGCTTCTCTTGCCGCGGAAGCCGCCCCATGCGACCATAAATCTCAGGCATCACCGTCGAACTTTCCGCGCCGAACCGTCTCGGCCGATTGTTGTATTCAGAACCCCGCTAAGGAGCCCGCGCCGTGGCCGATCCCAACGACCTGCAGAGGAACTACAAGGAATTTCTGGACTTGCTTCCCCTGACTCTGGCCCTCGCCGGATTGCCGCACAGCGAGTCGGGCCGCTATTACACCGAAGAACAGATCGAGGCCCGTGTGTTCACCATCAAGCATGCCTACAAGGCGGCCCGGTCCGTGACCCGCGAGTGCATCCAGAGATGACTGACCCGGGGACGTTTTGAAACCTTCGGCCCCGCGCCGGGGTATGGCCTGTTGAAGATCGGAAGTATTCGTGTCCGACGACGGTGAACTGGTGCGTGGTTGTCTCGCCGACGATGCCGAGGCCCTTTCCGCCTTCGTGCACCGCTTCCAGTCCGCCGTCTTCGGACTCTGCTTTCGCATGCTCTCTCACCGTGAAGATGCGGAAGACGTTTCACAGGAGGTCTTTTTGCGAGCCTTCCGCAGCCTTCACCAGTGGGACTCGGCCCGTCCGCTGACGCCATGGCTGCTCACGATCGCCGCCAATCGTTGCCGGACGTGGCTCGGAAATCGGATGCGCCGGGATCTTCCCGCGGAGTTCGCCGAAAACGTCGCCGCTCCCGCCGACGGCCAGCCGCGGCTCGATCTGGCCGAGGAATTGCAACTGGCGCTCGACAAATTGTGCGAGGACTACCGGCTGTGTTTCGTGCTGTACCACCTCAACGAGCTGAGCCTTGCGGAAATTGCCGACGTCACCGGCAATCCGGTCGGGACAGTGAAGACCTGGCTGTTTCGGGCGCGCAGGGAACTGGCCGATTATTTGCAACGTCGTGCAATTGTCCCGCAGGTGAACCATGAACTGCCCTGAATTCGAAAAACGACTGCACGAGCAATTCGGCCCGGCGCGTCTCGACGAGACCGCCGAGCTGTCGGAACACGCCCGTTGGTGCCCCGCCTGCCGCGCCACCCTCGAACAATTCCATCTGCTGGCCGACGCTCTGGGCGCTTGGCGAGCACAGGTTCCCGAGGTCGAACTCACGAGCGCGGTTGTTTCGGCCCGGCAGTCGGACTTTGACGCCGCAGACGCGGCGAACGATGCGGTTGTCGTGCCGCTCGCCGCAAACGCGCGCAGCGCGCCGCGGCCCGGCTCGGAGATAACGGCGGGGGTCGTCGCCCGCCCGCCGTGGCCTGCCGGCCCGTTCGACGGCAAACTTGTGCGCCGGCTGGCCGCGGGGGGCGTCGCCGCGCTATTCCTGGTCGCCGTGTGGCTCATATTACCGCGCCACGACGCGCCCCCGTCGATTTCGGGGCCGCAACTTGTTGGCGCTCGCGACAACACCCGCGTCCCGTCGGCCATCGATCGTGGGCATGGGTCACCGGCTCCCCGCCCCGTCGATCCGCCTCCGGCGGTTCCCGAGCCGGCTGAGGCCGCGTATTATGACCTGGCCCAGAAGGCGGCCGGCGCCCTGGGAGAAGTCACCGTATTCGTCATGCCCGGCGCCTCACGTTCGCCGATGTCCCCTTCCGACTCGCTCGCCGAAAGGACGGGCGGGTGGATCGACGGCCTCGAGCATCAGCTCAAACCCATCGGCCGCAGCCTCGATCACGCCTTCGACTTCCTCTGGGAAGCCGGCCAGTCGGCCGACAGTTCGAAGACGTAGCCCGTTCGTCGCTCGCCCTGCCTTTCCGGTTTATCCGGAAAACGCAGCCGAATATTGCGCGCCCTGCGCATCCCTGCGTCTCGCGAGCCTCACGGCCGGAAAATCCCCTCACTCCGTAATCCCCCCTGTGACCGCAAATCTTTCCTGGTTGCTGAATTTTACTCAACTTTCCCGACGATGATTGGAAGAAGTGTTTCCCGCCGATGCGTAGACTATCTGATGTCGGCCGCCGGGATTCACGCCACACGTTTTGCTGACACCGCAACGAGGGACACGTTCATGAGCGAACTCGAGCAGACCACGGAATACGTCGTCACCGATCGTCGGAAAACCTCGCGGCGCGTCGTCGCCGACCGTCGCACCGGCACCGGTGCGGCCTCCTACGACGGCCCCGAGCGCCGCATCGCGCAGCGCCGCAAGGTCGAACGCCGCCGGCAGATCGACCCGACGACGTGCGAACGCGATTACACGGCAGAAGAAATCGAATTCATGCGCGCCATGGACGAATACAAGCGCAAGGCAGGGCGGCAGTTCCCCACCTGGAGCGAAGTCCTCGAGGTTCTCAAGAGCCTCGGCTACAAGCGCGAGTGAACGAACGGAACGCGAGGCGCCGGGTGGCACGCCCTGAGTCTTTACGAAGGGCGTGGGGAATGCCGCTGTGCTTTCGATCACAGCGACCGGTGCGCGCCAGAAGTCGCCGCCGCATCCCGGGTTACTCAGCAGCGATATCTGCAGGTAGCCTGCTGCGCCCTTCGCAAAGGGTTCAGGGCGTGGCACCCTGCGCGGCTGCAGAGGCTCAGACCGTGGCGCTGCGCCCGAACACCATCAGCGTGATATCGTCGTTCTGCGCGCGGCCGGCGGCGTGCCGCTTGACGTCGCCCAGAATCGCCTGCGCCAGTTTGGCCGGCTCGGGGGGGCCTTTCACGATCGTCTCCCGCAGGCGTTCCACTGTGTACAGATCGCCGGCCGGATTCATCGCCTCGCTGACCCCGTCGGTGTAAATTACCACCGTTTCGCCCGGTTGCAGCGCCCGCCGCGCCACTTCGTACGTCATTCCCTGCACAACCCCCAGCGGCATACCGATCAGAGACTCCGGAAATTCCTCGATCGTCCGGTCGGTGCGGCGAATGACCGGCGACATGTGCCCGGCGATGACCAGCGACATTTCATTCGTCGCGAGGTCGATGATCGCCAGCGTAAACGTGACGAACCGCCCTTCCACCGCATTCGCGCACATGTGCTCGTTGATCCGCGCCGCAGCTTCGCCCACGTCCTCCACGAACTCCATCGTGCACTGCACCACGCTCGACAGGCGCGACATGACCAGCGACGCCGGCACCCCCTTCCCCGCCACATCCCCGAACGCCACGGCCACCCGGTCGCGGGGAAGAAGCAGGCAGTCGTAGTAATCTCCCCCGACCGCCTGCGCCGATTCGTACGTCGCCGAGAATTCGTAGCCGGGAACCTGCGGCAGGTGTTCCGGGAGGAGCGCCCGCTGCACGCCGGCCGCGATCTGCATTTCGTTGTCCTGCTTCTGTTTCTCGGTGTAGCTCACCACCAGCCGCGCGTTCTCGTATGAAAGCGCCGCCTGCCCCGCCACCGCCATCAGCAGATCCAGATCGTCCTTCTGAAACTGCTTGAGCGGATTCTGCGTGTCGATGTTGATGATCCCCAGCGGCTCGCCGTCGAGCCCCGGGAGCGGCACGCACATCATCGACCGGATCGTGAAATTGGCGATCGATTCGCTCGCCTGGAACCGCGAATCGCTGGCGGCGTCGGCCGACAGGATGCCCGTCTTGTCGGCGATCACCCGGTTGACGATGGTGCGGCTCAGCTTGACCGAATCATCCTCATCCGGCCGGCGGTGCCTGATCGCCCGCGGAATCATCTGCCCCGTGGCGCCGTCCTTCAGCAGGATGCACCCCCGGTCTGCGCCGGGAAAGATCGTGAACAGCGTGTCGAGGATCTTCGGAAGCAGCGAATTGAGATCGACGGTCCCGACCAGCGTTCGGCTGATTTCGAGGATCCCCTTCAGCTTGGCAGCCGGCTGCACGTCCAGAGCCCCGAACCGGCCGCTGCCGCCCGCGACCGCCCCGGTGATCGTCGCCGAGTCTTCCCCGTCGTCAGCCAGATTGAATTTGAAGGCTGGCGGCGGCCCGCCGGAACGCAGCCTCCCGGCGCCGGATCCGGCGCCGGGCGCGGCGGCCTGATGCTCGGCCGCCGCCTGGTCGATGAAGCGGATCAGGATCGGCCCCAGTTTGACGCGATCGTCGTGCGTCAGAGGCGTGGGATTGACGATGCGCACCCCGTTGACCGTCGTCCCGTTCCCACTTCCCAGGTCCTCCACCAGAAACCGGTTTCCGTCGCGGAATACGCGCGCGTGCCTCCGCGACACCATGTTCGAGTCGATCTGAATGTGGCATTCCGGATGGCGGCCGATCACCGTTTCATCGCGCGCCAGATCATGCGTCGTAGTCTCGCCGGCCTTCAGAATTACAATGCTGGGCATGGATCGTTTCTACCGCTCCCGTCAGACGCCATACAAAGGCCCGCTCCGCGGTCGCGACCGGGCACTGACCTGCGCCGGCAATGCGGGAGAAATTGAGGAAATGGATCTCGGCCTTCGATTTTACGGCTCCGGCTTCGCCGCTGCAACTGCGCTACCGCGCCGAAAAAACTCGCTCGACGTTCCCCCGCAGCACGAGCCGACCCAGCCCC
>JBLMWR010000951.1:0-3485 GCA_050257335.1 Deltaproteobacteria bacterium
GCTGGGCGATCTTGCGACCGGTGGTCGACCCGCGGGCCAGAAGATACTTGAGGATCAACTGCTCGATTTCATCGGGCGTAAGGCCAGTGTCGAGAACCGACTGGGGCTCGGCGGGCTTGAACGCCTCTTGCCCCTTGGCGGGAGCGTCGAGCAATTCGTTGACGCGTTCGAAGAGCTCGTTGAGTTGCCCCGGCGCGGGAACCAGATTCCCCGACCCGTCGAGCGACGTTTCGATGGCTTTCGGCAACGACTCATTTGCGGATGGGCCCCGGCCGCGGGCAGCCTCCGGGTCGGCGACCGCCGTCGCCGATTGCGCCGCGGCGGTGCCGTCGCCGGGCGCAGCGCGATCCGAGGAGTCGGCTTTCTGCTCGCCGGGGGATCGGGTCCCCTTCTTCGCGAGATGCTTCGACCCCTTGCCTCCAGCCTTCAACTGGGCCAGGAACTCCACGGGGGAAAGTTTGCGGTTCTTATTGTCCATCGTGAGAGCCCGCATGGGACGGCGAAAGACGAGACCAGGAGACCCCGGTTTCGTTGTCTTCCCGCCCCCAATGATGAAAAATGTCACCCAAGCGTAGGTCATTCGTGGCGTTAGTCAAACACCTGGGAAGCATTACGGAAAATGAATTGCGCCCGCCCCTTGCATTCGGGGCATTCGTCCGACAGATTCCCGGAAAGCCGCTACAGGCATTACAGGTGGACGGCGCCAAGGGGGCAACCTGCCCCACAAGGTTTTGGGGAGACCTTTAACATGCGATTTGCGGGAAAAGCGGTCGTGGTGACGGGGGGGAGCAAGGGGATCGGCGAAGGCTGTTCCCGCGTGTTCTGTGCCGAGGGGGGACTGGTGGCGATTCTCGCGCGCGGCAAAGCAGCGGGAGAAGCGCTGGCCGAAGAACTGACAAAGGCTGGACCGGGGCGGGCAGTCTATATTTCCTGCGACGTGGCCGACCCGCAGCAACTGCAAACGGCGATCAATCGGGCGGGGGCCCAGTTCGGGAGGATCGACTGCCTGATCAACAACGCCGGCTGGCATCCGCCGGCGACGACGATCGACGAGACGCGGCTGGAAGACCTGGAGAACCTGATCCGGCTGAATTTCATCAGCACGTTCGCCGGCTGCCAGTACGCGCTGCCCTGGCTGAGGAAAACCAAAGGGACGATCATCAACATGTCGTCGATGGTGGCACTTCTGGGAAAAGAGCACTCGGCCGCATATTGTTCCAGCAAAGGAGCGCAGCTCAGCCTGACGAAGGCCCTCGCGGTGGAACTGGGACGCGAGGGAATTCGGGTGAACGCGATCCTTCCCGGCAACGTCGATACGCCCCTGATGCGCGACTGGGCGGCGACGCTTCCCGACCCGGCTTCGGCCCTGGCGCGCGTCGCGGCCCTGCAGGTCTTCGGACGGATGGCGACCGGCGAAGAGATCGGCAAAATCGCCCTCTTCCTGGCCACCGATGATTCGAGCTTCCTCACCGGCCAGGCGATCGAAGCCGAAGGGGGCGCGAGCCTCGATTATTGATCGCGACCGTGGGGCAGGTTTCTAACCCGTCAGTCGCCTGCGTCGCGCCGAGGAAGCGCTTCGTGTTAAGCCACGGGGCTTGCCCCGCGCGTTGCTAACGCGTCTGCGGCTCGACGCGCGCGGGGCAAGCACCGCGGCTAAACATTAAACCTGCGTCACTTCGGCTTTCTTGTTCGCCATGAGGGTCGCCGGGGAGAGGCGATGTCTGCCAGTCAGCCGCCACCGCTCGAGCGTGGGGGCCGATGTGAAGGTGATGGTGAATAACAGCGTGAGCGTCGCAGGGGCTGCAATCTCCACGGGAACGTGCCACTGCAGTTGTGCGGAGATGCCGGCGGCGGTGATGCCGATTCCCAGGAGCGGGGCGATGAAGACGTAGTCGTAGCCGGGAATGATCCAGCGCAGCGTGAAGATTCGGCCCCAGAGGTTGATCGGCGGCGCATACCCCCAGCAATAAACCTGCATGCGCCCGCCGGCAGCGAACAGGCAGACGAACCCAAGGAAGAAGTTGGCCACGACGCGGGCACCGGGATCCACGTGCTGCAAAATGACGAACATCCACCAGCCCAGGATCAGGCTGAGCATCAGCCCATCGCGGTACGAGATGGAGCCGCCCACGTCTCGCGGACGAATGCTGTCGAACGGCCAGCCGAGCACGTTGCGGCGCATCCGGTCGATCCCTTCCTGCGTGACCGCCAGCGTCGTCTGCTCGTCCAGCCATTCCAGGTTCCAGTTTTCGAAGTTGTCGAGAGCCCGGCGCAGGCCGGCGTAGGCGGCCAGATAGAACGCCGCGGCGACCGGCAGCGCCATCTGCGGCATCTGCCAGAGCAGCACGATGAGCCCCAGCCCGAACCCGATCGTGTATGCGAACCACGCCATCTTCAAAACGCTGAAGGTGATCGCCAGGGCTAATTCATAGACAAACAGAAATTTCAGGATCAGGTGCGGCCAACTGACCGCCGGATGCCGGGCCCACGCCAGTCCCGCCAGCGCGGCCAGCACCAGCCCGTCCTGGACCACGAGATGGATCGGCCCCACGGGAAGCGGATAGCGGCTGGTCCAGGGAGTGGTTTTCAGCCAGTTCCGGTAATCGCTGTGGAAAAGCGGATGAAAGGTGGTGACGCGATGGGCGGCATAGAGCAGGACGGCGAGCTGGATCAGCAGCTCGGCTGCCCGACTGGTGATCGGAGCCCCCCAGAGAAACCACGATATGAGCGGAACCACGGCCTCCGTCATGACGTACAGCAGCATCAGGGCCATCACGAAGCCGTCGTGCGGCAGCGTCACGCGCAGCCAGCGCTTCATGATCGGCCCCCCTCGAAATAGCGATCGAGATTTTCGAGCGTGTGCGGCGCGATCAGCCGCTCGAGGACTTCGGCCAGACCGCCGGAACATCCCGTTTCGTGCTGCAGGTCGCGCAACGTCCCCTGCACGGCGATCTGGCCGTCGCGCAGAATGATGAGACGGTCCGCCAGTTCGTCCACCAGCTCCGGGACAGGCGTGCTCATCAAAATCGCGCCCCCGTCTTCGGCGATGCGCCGCAGGACGTGCTTGAGCGCCAATATTCCGGAGGGATCGAGGCCCCCCGAGAACGGTTCATCGAGGAGCAGGATTTTCGCTTCGGTGACGAGGGCCGAGGAGAGGGAAATCTTCTTCTGCTGACCCGCCGAGTATGTGCGGATCGGGGAATCGCCCAGCCGGTCGAGCTCGAACAGTTGCAGCAGTCGTTCGACATGGTCGATGAGGCGTTCGACGGGAATGTCATACAGCCGCCCGACTCCCAGCAGAAACTCGCGCCCCGTGCGGTTCTTGGGGAGCCAGGGACGGTCGGGAAGATAGACGACGCGACGGCGGATCGCCAGTTCATTCTCGACCGACGACTTGCGGCGCAGACCGTCGATCTCGACGAAACCGTGCTGGGGCGTGAGGACGCCGGCGATCACCGCCAGCAGCGTCGATTTGCCCATCCCAT
>JBLMWR010000952.1:0-2634 GCA_050257335.1 Deltaproteobacteria bacterium
AACGTCCAGAAGACGTTGACCGTCCGCACGCCCGCTTCGACAAGCCGGCGGGCCATCAGGAAACTCTGCCCGTATTCGTTGCGTCCATACCGATCGCGAAGGCGGTCGGGCTCGCGGTTCAGGTCGAAGGCCTGGTTGGCGGCGCTCGCGGCGACGAGATTGACGGCATTCTCGTACGCTTTCTGCAGCCGTCCGCCGGCCGCCGTGGCTACCGTCAGGGGCCCTTCCGTGCTGATCGACGCAGCCAGGCCGAGCCGCGAACGCAGCCGCGTTTCGTCGACTCCTTCCGGAAGCGCGACGGCATCCAGCTTCAGCGGCGCATCGCTCAGCGAGCCTTTGGTTTCCTTGTTGAACAGCAGGGGATCGCAGGCCGCTCCCAGAAAGCCCCCCGACTGTCCCTTGTGCGGCGGCGAATAGGTGGTGAACGGTCTTGGCAGCACAACCCACGCCGGCGCCTGTCCGTGCCGGCCACAAAGTTTGTGAAGAATCGCTCCGATTGCCGGATGGTCGTCGCGGGCGACAAAAACTTCCCCCTTTCGTTCCGGAAGCTGCCCCAGCAGGCTGCGGGCGATGGCGCCGTTATGATCGTTGTCCGCATGCGTCATAGAACGGATCAGGGCCAGCTTGTCGGCATGTTGAGCCACCTGAGGAAGGAGCGAACCAAACCGAATGCCGGGGACTGATGTTTCGATGGAATCGAAGACGCTGCGAACTCCCGCGGGAGCTTCCGGTTTCAGGTCCCACAAATCGGGCTGCGACGGCCCGCCGCACAGAAAAACGTAAATGCAGTTTTTCGCCGTGGGGCGATGCGAAAGCACCGACTGCCGGGCTGCCTCTTCCGCGCACAGAAGTCGTGGCAGGCCCAGCCCCAGTCCCGTGCAGGCGGTCATCCGCAGCCATTGTCGGCGAGAAGCGACCCGATGGGCGTTCGAAGCGGGAAAAAGATTCAACATCGCCGGTCCTCGGCATAGACCAGAGGATGGGTCCATCGCAGGAATGCCGCGCCAGTCTCCAGGACGCGCCTGCATTCTAAGGCCGAACGGGTGGAGTCGCAACGTCGCGTCGAGCCGCGGCGAATCAGGGATCGCACCCGCGCGACCGATAGCCGCCGCGAGACCTTTTGCTCGATGGCGCGGCACAGGCAAACATCTGATTCGACCGGCGCGATGGCGACTCGCAGCAGGGCCTACAGCGCCTCCAGCGGGCCCACGGTCGAGGTCGTCAGTTGCGTGAGCGGGAAGGCGTCGAGCAGCTCGCGGATGTCGGACAGCTTCATCTTGCGCAGCGTTTCGAGGTCGTCTTCGACCCGGCGGTATTCGTTGCGCTGGACCCAGTTGTGTCCCAGCGACGAGAGCCGGCCCGTGGGGCGCTCGCTTCGCAGGACGATTCGCGACGCGATCTTGCTGCGGGCCTGCTCGAGTTCGATTTCGCTGACGCCATTGCGGTTGATGTCGGCGAAAATCGCCTGCACGCGATCGACGTTGGGCCGGGTCGCTTCGGGGGCGCAACTGAAGTACGCCATATACGCTCCGCTGCCGTCGAATTCGTTGTAGGCCACTTCGGCCGTTTCCGCGTGACCGGGATCGACCAGTTCCCAGAACAGGCGGCTTCCGGTGTCGTCGCCGACGATGACGGTGAGGATATCGGCGGCATACCGCATCGGATCATCGGCCGGCGGCGCGGGGGCCATCTGCATCACGTGCTGCTGCAGGCTGCTGGGCCGGGTCACGAGCTTCAGGCCTCCCCGGGGACGGGCTTCGACGCGCGTTCGCGGTCCGCCCCCTGCGGGCCACGCGCCGCAGTGCTTGTGCGCCAGTTGGAGCACTTCCGGCCAGTCGAACTTGCCGGCGACCGCGAACACGATGTTCCCCGCCGCATAGCGATTCTGATGATAGGCCCGCATCTGCTCGCACCGCAGCGCGCCGATGCTCTCGTTCGTTCCCAGGACGCTCCGCCCCAGCGGATGCCCGGCGAAATGCGTCTGCATCAGGTTCTCGTAGGCGGTGTATGTCGGCTGGTCGTCGTACATTCCGATCTCTTCGAGAATCACCTTCTTCTCCATGTCGAAATCATCATGCCGCAGCGCCGGGCGGATGATGTCGGCCAGCAGGTCGAAGGTGGCCGGCAGGTATTCGGGAAGAATGGCGGCGTAAAAGAGCGTGACTTCTTCGCTGGTCGAGGCGTTGTATTTCGCTCCCACTTCGTCGAACACGCGATTGACGTCGTCGGCCGAATGCCGCTCGGTCCCCTTGAATGCCATGTGCTCCAGAAAATGGCTCACCCCCGAGACCTCGTCGGTCTCGTCGCGCGAGCCGGTGCGGACGAAGAACCCCAGCGCCACGCTGTGCACGCCGGGGCTTTTTTCGGCGATGATTTGCAGGCCGTTGGGCAGCCGTCCCTCATGAAACTCCAAGATTGACCTCCAGTGGCTCGGGCCCCAGTGTCAGAATCGTGAAATCCTTCGCCGGATGCCCGGCGATGTGCTCGAGCAGGATCTTGACGGTGAGCGTCTCGATTTTCTCGCGGACTTCATCCAGGGTCTCGATCCGTCCCAGATGATACCAGTCACGGGCGATGGCCGAAGCCCGCGCCGAGCTCGATTCCTGCTGCATGATGAGCGAGCTTTTGGCGCGG
>JBLMWR010000953.1:0-4380 GCA_050257335.1 Deltaproteobacteria bacterium
GCACCAGCTCGTCGATCGAATTGACGATCTCGACCCCCAGATCGACCACTTTCTTCGTGTACTCGGGAACGCGCTCGGTGCTCGATTTGATGTCGGGACTTCCTTTGGGATAGGCGGCGACGATGCGGCAGCCCGACACGTCCTCTTTGGCACTGGCATCGTTCAGGATCTGCGTGAAGGCCACCGCATGCGACGTATCCAGGCCGATGATTCCCACCCGAATCGGCTTGACCGGCGCCTGTTTTTCGGCCTCTCCCTCGAAGGCAAATGCCAGAGTCGTCGCCTGCGACTGGGCATCGGGCGGCTGCGGAAGCGCCGGGGGCTCGGGAACAAATTCGGCATCCATTGCACCCGGTTTTGCCAATCCCTGACCAGCGGCAGACAAAATCGCCGCCACTTCAAACACCTTTGCCGTTTTGTCGAGGCTGGCGGTGGCCAGATACTTTCCATCGCCCGAGAGCGCCAGTTGGTTGATTGGTCCTTCATGGGCCGGGACCGTGGCGACATCTTTGCCGCTGGCCAAGTCCCACAGTTTGAGCTCATTCCCCCCCACGGCCCGTCCGCCGCACACCGAGAAGAGCCATTTCCCATCGGCCAGAAACGCCAGGCTGTTGACCGGACGCGAATGCCCTTCCAGCTCGCGGATTTCCTTTCCCGACTGGGCATCCCAGAGCTTGATCGATTCGTCGGCGCTGGCGGTCGCCAGCGTGCCGCCGTTCGGTGAGAAAGCCACCGCCGTGACGATCCGGTTGTGCCCTTCCAGTTCCAGCAGCGGACGGCCCGCCGCGTCGTACACCCTGGCGGTCCCCTTCTTCGTGGGGCGCGTGGCATCGCCGGTCGCCACGGCGATCAGGCGCCCGTCGCGCGAAAATGCCACCGCCAGCGCCGGCTGCAGTATCCCCGGGAGCTTGCCGCGCGCTGCGCCCGAGGCCGCGTCCCAAAGCCGCACCGTTTCGTCGTCACTGGCGCTGACCAGGGTTTTTTCATCGGGGGAGAAGGCGACCGACGTGACGTAACCGCGATGGCCTTTCAGCGCCCGCACGACCTTGCGGGAGGCGACGTCCCAGACGAGGAGCGACTGATAGCTCCCCGTCACCAGCGTTTTGCCGTCGGCGGAGAAGGCCACGGCCTTGACGAAACCGGCTGGTTCGACGAGCGCGGCGATTTCCTGCTTTTCGACCACGTCGAACAGTTTGACGACGCCGTAGCTTCCCGCCGCCAGAGTTTTGCTGTCAGGTGCAAAGGCGACACTCGCCACCCAGTCGGGGAATTTGGCGAAGACCGTCGTCGGTTGCACGTCCGACCCGGCGGCCTTGTTTGCCGCACCGGGACGTTGCCTGGCCCCCCGCCCGGGAGCCTGTGCTCGCGACGCCGAGCCGGCCGCGAGCAGGGCCAGCACAGCCAGCAGGCCGGTCCCCCATTTCTTCCCGAGGACGGAGATCGGCGCCTGACTCCTTTTCGACGGCAATGCGACGCACTTCAGCAACATCAGTCGTGGCTCCTGGCAGAGGGATCGCGGAAAAACTCGCCGGATTTCGCGGCAGCGGCGACGGCTTGAAACAACTCGAGGCTCGGCCGTCACGGTGCCGCACGAGTTCTCATTATGGCATCCGCCGGGCACGATGCAACTCGCCGTGTAGCCGAGTCACCCCGTGACGCGGCGGTATTGGCATTCCATCGTCCGCGAGGGCCCGAACGGCGATGGTGGGTCAAGCGCCACGCGGAGGTGCGCGAAGTCAAGCATGACTTGTTCGGTCACGCCGGGAACGCCAGGTGCCGTCCGGTCACGGAGTAACCGGACTACGCAGCCGGGTCTGTCCGTAACCCGGCTGACCGGCTGGCCTTTCGCACACCCTGCGGCTCATTTACAATTCGAAGCCAGCAGGCGAACAATCTCCAGGTTGTCGCCGGTGCCGTGGTCTCCCTTTCCGCAAAAAGCAAGGAACTTTCCGTGACCCGCTTCAATCTGCTCGTCGTCTTCGTTTTGTGCGCCGGGGCTCTCGGCTGCAACAGTGCGCCCGGCCCCGCCGAGGATGTCGCGAAGCACACCACAGAGCGCGCGGGTGACGACGATTCGGCCGTCGCGCCCCCGCAGCAGGACGAACCGGTCATCGACGACGAAAAGGAGGGCGCAGTCGCTTCCCGGCCGGGGGATGCGACCGGGGAACCGGCTGAGGCCGGCGGCTCGCAGGTGCTGGAACTCAAGGAGAGCGGCATCGGCTTTGTCGTCCCCGCAGGGTGGAAGCGCGTCAAACCGCAGAACAACATCATCGAAGCCGAATTCGAGCTGCCGCGCGCCGAGGGAGACGAATATGACGGCCGGCTGACGCTCATGTCCTCGGGAGGCGACCCGCAGGAAGTGATTGCGACGCGGACGGCCGAGTTCAAAATCGATCAGGGAGAAGAGGTGGGGCACGAGAAGATCAGGATCGGCGGCTTCGAAGCGACGCTGGTGGACCTGCGCGGGGAATGGAAAGGATCGTCCTTTCAGCCGATGCCGCCGCGCCCCGATTACCGCATGCTGCTTTTCGTCATTCCCTTCAGCGAGCGAAGCGGGTTTTACGCCAAGCTGACCGGCCCAAGGACGACGATCGCCGCCCACGAAGAGGCGTTTCGGGAATTCCTACGCTCGGCGAAAATCACCCGCGAAGCGGCGAAATAGCAACCCGCGCTACGCCAGCATTTCTGGGACGACGTCGGCGGTCTCGGGGACGAGCGGAATCATCGAGCCGCTGCGATCCGGAATCCGCGTGTGCGGGTCGATCCCCAGCAGGTGGTACATCGTCGCCAGAATGTCTTTGGGAGACACCGGCCGGTCGGTGACCGAACCGGCGTCGCGGTCCGTGGCGCCCACCACTTTCCCCTTCGCAATTCCCCCGCCCGCGAAGGCCAGCGAATAGGCCTGCGACCAGTGGTCGCGACCGCCCCCCTGCGCGTTGTTCAGCTTCGGCGTGCGGCCGTGATCGCTCAAGACCACCACCAGCGTTTCGTCGAGAATTCCCCGGCGCTCGAGATCGAGGATCAGCCCGGAAAACGCCCTGTCGAACGGCGGCAGAAGCTGATCGACCATTCGCGGGTAGTGGTTCCAGTGCGTGTCCCAGGCGTCGCCAGCCAGGCCGTATTCGTCCCAGAAGACGCTCACCAGCCGCGTCCCCGCTTCGATCATCCGCCGCGCTGCCAGACACCCCTGCCCGAACAGCGTCATGCCGTACAGTTCGCGCGTCGCCTGCGGTTCCCCGCGGACGTCGAGCGCCTCGGCGACCCGCGGCGAAGTGATCATGGAAAACGCCAGGTCCTGGTAACGCGACAGCGAGCGCCCGTCGACCGTCGCTTCCAGTTCGCGACGCGTCCGATCGAATTGTCCCAGCAGCGTGCGGCGGCGGTTCAGCCGGTCGATCGTCACCTCCGGCAACGGCGCCGTCGATGAAAACCGGAAGTGGCTGTCAATGTCGCAGGCGACGTACGGATCGTGCACGTCGACTTTCATGTCGCGCAGCGTCTTCTGCACCGTGCGCGTCGATTTGCCGAGGTATTCCGTCCAGGTCGGATTGTACGTCGAGCCGAGAAATGCGGCGTACGGCCCGGCCCGCGCGACTTCTCCAACGCGCTGGCTGCTGAACGGAAAAGGGAGCGCCACGTTTTGCGGAATATCGACCGGCCGACCGGCCGTGACGTTCCGCTCGAGATATTGCACCACCGACCCGAAGTAGGGATGGTGCCGCGCGTCGAACGGCGCCAGTTCCATGGCCACGTCGATTGCCGGAATTCCGGTGGTTGCAAAGGCGACGCCGTGAATCGGGTAGGGGTGGGTAACGGACCGGACGACGGTGATCCGATCGGTCATGCCGGCGATGTGCGGCAGATGCTCGCAGACGTTCAGCCCGGCAAGCACCGAGGGAATCGGTTTCATCGTCCCGCGGATCTCCACGGGAGCGTCAGGCTTCATGTCGAACGTTTCGAGCTGGCTCGGAGCGCCGTAGAGATAGAGGAGAATGCAGTTCTTCGCCCTGCCGAAACCGGCCGCGGCGCGGTTGTCCTCCGACCCGGCCTGCAGCGCCTTCAGTCCCAGGAAGTGGCTGAGGCCCAGCCCGCAGACTCCCAGACCGCCGGCCTGGAGGAGATCGCGGCGCGTGAGTCCGTCGCACAACTTCTTTTCGGTGCTCAGGATACGAAGCATCGGCACGGGTCCTGCGGTCGCAGAAACGACTTTCAATATGTTACTCTTCTCTATCGGCATCGGCAAGGCGCGAAAGTAGCCCCGTCAGTCCGTGACCGGACGGCAACCGGCATTCCCCGCGACCAGACCGGACGAGCGACGCGTGAGCCTAAGCGCCTCCGCATTGCGTTTGACCGGCGTGGTCGCGCTCCATCCGCCTTTGC
>JBLMWR010000954.1:0-3806 GCA_050257335.1 Deltaproteobacteria bacterium
GTCGCGGGGCGACGCGGCTAGGTCTCGCTGGAGTTGTCGTCCGTGTCGGCGGCACCGGCGGGTTTTTCGTGCCGCAGCAGGGGGAAGTAGATCACGTCGCGGATGCTGTGGCTGTTGGTAAGGAGCATGACGAGCCGGTCAATGCCGATCCCCAGCCCCCCGGCCGGTGGCATGCCGACCTTCAGGGCTCGCACGAAATCATGGTCCATCTTGGCCATGTTCTCCTCTTCCGAGAGCCCCGCCAGTTGCGTTTTGAACAACTCCTCCTGCAGCCGCGGGTCGTTCAACTCGGTGTAGGCGTTGGCCAGCTCCATGCCGTCGATGAACAGCTCGAACCGCTCGGCGATGTCCGGCTGGCCGCGTTTGCGCTTCGTCAGTGGACACATCGAGGCCGGATAGTCAATGACGAAGACCGGGCCGGTGAGATGGTACTCGACAACCTCTTCGAAGACGTCGCTGACAATCACATCGGGGTGCTTTCCTGCCGTTTCGATGTTGTGCTGGCGCGCCACTTCGGCGACCGCGGCCGCGTCGTGCATGTCGCAGCGGGCGTATTCGCGGAAGAGGTCGGCGTATTTGCGGCGCGGCCAGGGAGGGGTGTAGTCGATGCTCTTGTGTCCCCAAGGACGCACGAGTGGGTTGGTCGTTGTCGTTCCCTCTCCCAGAGGGAGAGGGGGAACGGAGATCGCGTTGATCGCGTTCACGAAGATCGCTTCGGTGAGCTCCATCATCGTTTCGTAATCGCCGTACGCCTGGTACAGCTCGATCATCGTGAACTCGGGATTGTGCGTGCTGTCCACGCCTTCGTTACGGAAGACGCGGCCGATTTCGTAGACCCGTTCGACGCCACCCACCATCAATCGCTTCAGGTGCAGCTCCAGCGCGATGCGCAGGTAAAGCTGCATGTCGAGGGTGTTGTGATAAGTGATGAAGGGCCGGGCGGCGGCGCCGCCGGCGATGGCGTGCAGCACAGGGGTCTCGGCCTCGACGAACCCGCGAGTACGGAGCGTCTGGCGGACCGAGTCGATGATCTTCCCCCGCTGGAGCATCCGTTCGAGCACGCCTTCGTTGTAAATCAGGTCGATGTACCGCTGCCGCAGCAGCAGCTCGATGTCCTTGGCACCGTGAAACTTTTCGGGAGGCTGGGCGAGCGACTTGGTGAGGAACGTGACGTGCTTGACGCCGATCGTCTTCTCGCCGGTGTTCGTCACCTTGAGATTTCCGTCCACGCCGATCAGGTCGCCCAGATCCAGCAGCTCGATCAGCTTCCACTGGTCTTCGGAGAACTCGGCCTTCGAGCACATGAGCTGAATGCGGCCGGTCCAGTCCTGAATGTGGAAGAACTTGAGCTTGCCCTTGTTGTTGCGTAGCATGATCCGCCCGGCGACGCGGACGGCCGGACCGACCTGCCCCTGCTCGGTCGGACACAGCTCTCGCGCCTTGCCGATTGCCTGGTGCCCGTCAAACCGCTGTCCCCACGGATCGATCCCCAGGGCCTCAATGGCCTGAAGTTTCTCCAGGCGGGCAATTTCAAAGCGGTCAGGCTCAGACATGAAACTCAAGCACGCGAAAGAAGTTGCAAATCGAAGATCGTACGTTCAGCGGCGAGGCGCAGTCGCGTCTTTGGTCCGATCGACTCTCCTGGCCGCCAACCGACCTTCCGGGGAGCGCAAACTATCTATCTTCTCTGTCTTTTGGTCAAGGGCAACCGGGAGTTGATTCGTTGGAGCCCCGCTTCAGCCGGCACTCATTGGAAACAGCGCCGCCTGAAGGCGGGACTCCAACGAGTGGCCGCCGCCCGGAGCCTCTCTAATAGAGAGCGAAGACCACGGGCCGGTTCAGTCTGGCGGCCTGGCGGCAAGCAAAATCCCCCTGCAAACGCGGACGTTCGCAGGGGGACGGCCTTCAAAACGGCGCCGGGGCGTGACTGCCACGCGCGGCAGGCGGCGTCAGTTGTCGTAGTACAGCGAGAACTCGAATGGATGCGGGCGGAGCCGCATCGGGTCGATTTCCTTTTCGCGCTTCCAGTTGATCCACGTCTGGATCATGTCTTCGGTGAAAACGTCGCCCTTGGTCAGGAAGGCGTAGTCCTTTTCCAGCGATTCGAGCGCTTCTTCGAGCGACCCGGGCGTCTTGTTGGTCCTGGCCAGCTCTTCGGGGCTCATCTCGTAGATGTCGCGATCGAGCGGTTCGCCCGGCGGAATCTTGTTCTGAATGCCGTCGAGGGCGGCCATCAGAATCGCCGTGAAGGTCAGGTACGGGTTGCTGCTCGGATCAGGGCAGCGGAACTCAAACCGCTTGGCCTTCGGGCTGGAGGAGTACATCGGAATGCGGACCGACGCCGAGCGGTTTCGCTGCGACATGGCCAGATTCACGGGAGCTTCGAAGCCCGGGACGAGCCGCTTGTACGAGTTCGTCGTGGGAGCCGCGAAGGCCAGAATCGCCCGGGCGTGCTTGAGCACCCCGCCGATGGCGTTGAGAGCCAGGTCGCTCATGCCGGCGTATTTCTCGCCGGCGAACAGCGGCTGGCCCCCCTTCCACAGCGAGATGTGGGTGTGCATCCCCGAGCCGTTGTCCTCGAAAATCGGCTTGGGCATGAAGGTCACCGTCTTGCCGTGGCGGCGGGCGACGTTCTTGATGATGTACTTGTACCACATCATCTGGTCCCCCATCTTGACCAAGTCCTGGAACTTCATGTCGATTTCGCACTGCCCGGCGGTCGCCACTTCGTGGTGGTGCGCTTCGACGACGATGCCGAGCTTCCGCATCTCGTAGACCATCTCGCCGCGGATGTCAGCGAGCGTGTCCTGCGGGCTGACAGGGAAATACCCCCCCTTGACGGCGATCTTCGACGCCAGGTTGGGGACGATCGAGTCGAGCGTCCCGCCCTGCGCCTTGGCCGTGTTCCAGGCCGCTTCCGACGAATCAACCTCGTACATCTGGCCGTTCATCCCCGACTTGTACCGGACATCGTCGAAGATGAAGAATTCGGGTTCGGGACCGATGTAGGCTGTGTCGGCGACGCCGAGCTGCTTCAGGTACGCCACTCCCTTGCGGGCGATGTGCCGCGGATCGCGGGTATATTCCTGCCGCGTGATGGGATCGACAATGTTGGCGATGACGCTGACAGTCGGCTCCTTGAAGAACGGGTCGAGCTTAGTCGTCGTCGCATCGGGAATCGCGAGCATGTCTGACATATTGATCGCCTGCCAGCCGCGGATCGACGAGCCGTCGAATCCGACGCCGTCCTCAAATGTCTTCTCGTCGAATTCCTCAATCGGATAACTGCAGTGTTGCCACGTGCCGAGCATGTCGACGAACTTCAGGTCGATCATCTCGGCATTGTTTTTCTTCGCAAATTCGAAGAAATCCTTGGGTTTCATCATCCATCTCCTTCTACAAAGTGAGCGTGACCAGAGTTGAGAAGAAACGAGCGCCAGTGGATCGACAGAGAATCACAGCGACCCGGCGTGCACGAATTTTGTGCACGAGGTGCACGAAAACCGGGCGTGCCGGGCCTCGAAAGGCCGGTTTTCGACCGGATTTCGGCAATTCTGCCATTGACCGGACAGCTATGGCAAACGGCGTGCCGCAATGCAATCGTGCCAGGTACAGTAGAGCCGAAAATCGTCGGCGGTCAGCATACTCATCCCACCCGGGGAAATCCACCGTGTCGCCGCATGGAGGAGCCGGTTGCGATGCGCCCATGATTCGGGCAGTTCGTGGGTTGCGCGCTTGTGGTGAGTAACGTTACCCCTGTGTTCTGCTGAGAAGGGTATGCACGGCGGCGAAAATTTTCAAAAATC
>JBLMWR010000955.1:0-2555 GCA_050257335.1 Deltaproteobacteria bacterium
GGACGGCGTATCATCCGATCGGACCAGAAAGCGAAAAGCCGATGACCGGCACGAACGAGGTTTACGTCCCGGGGGTGTTCGGCGACATTTTCGACTGCGTCTTTGCGACTCCGGACATGGCGAAATGGGCGACGCTCGACACCTACCCCGTGGTGATCGCCGCCGGTGAGATCGAGTTGACCGCCGCCGAAGGGGCGCGCCTCGCGAAATACGTCGAGGAGGGGGGGACGCTGCTGGCGGCTGACGGACATCTCGGCGGTCCGGGGCTCGCGGCGCTCGGGTTCCCCGCCGCCAAAGAATCCGCCGAGGCCGACGGATATTGCTGGCTCGAAGACCCGGCCACGCACTCCTCGCCCCGGTTTCGTTTTCGGCCGATCACGACCGCGAAAGACGGCTGGAAGCCGCTGGCGCGAACCGCGGGCGGCGATACGTTTTGCGCCGCGCTCGACCGGGGGAAAGGGCGGCTGATTTATCTGTCGGTGCCATACGGGATGAGCATCACCCGCCAGGCGCTGCCGGTCGTGCCCCGGCTTTTTCTGCACCTGACGCGGGGGCTGATGCCGGTGGAAGTCGAGGGCGACGTCGAGTGGCTGGTAAACCGCACTTCGACCGGCTACGCCGTAACGCTTCTGAACCCCGCGGGGCAGATCAAACCGCAGCAGGGGATCACGGCGGCCGACTACCGCGAGAACCGCCGGGTGACGATTAGGTCGCGGGGCGCGATCACGGCCGCCCGCGACCGCTTGCTCCCCGACGATAAATTGGCTGTTGATAAAAATACCGTCCACTGCGAGGTCCCCGCCGGCGGCGTGCGGATCATCGATTTGCGGTGACGCAACACGTCAGCGTCTCGACGCCGTGCCATTCGTGAGGGATATGCCTCATCAGAAGCGCGCAATCGAAATGGACGGTCCCCGGAGGAAACAGCGATCTGTCGGCAAAGAAACTCGATTCGACGCGGCGGATCGACAGGGGCCTCACGTCCCATTGGAGAGTGTGCAGCTCCAGGCCATCATATTCCCCGGCGCGGCCGGTCGCCGAATAGCCCAACGAACCGCGGGAAAAGAAGTCGGAGGCCCGGGAAAGATCGCCGAAGATTGAATCGCCCGGGAGCTGACCGGCAATGCGCCCCTCGACGAGGATGCGGGTACCGTCGCGATTCGCCATTTCGATGCGGAACTCCTCGGCCGACTCATGGACCGCAAATCGGGAATGAAAGTGCACGCCGGGGAACAATCGCCCGCCCGCCAGTCGATTCAGATACGACGACGAATCGCGGCGGGGAATGTAAACGCCCGTGCGGGTCGTGCCGCGATCGTCCCATTCGACGGCGATCCGATGGGCTGCGTTCTCGGAGCCGATGCCGAGGAACGAAGGGAGCCAGCGGGGACGGATTCCTTTCAGCCGAATCAGGCAAATGCCGGCCATTCCAATCCCCTCCGCGACAAGCTGCGGGCGAAACGGGGGCGGCAGGAACCCGCTTAAAACGTCGGCGTCGACCCGGAAATTCACCAGGATCCGCCGGTCGATCAGGCCCCGCAGAATGGGAATCCGCATCGTTAGCCTCGGAAGTTCTGTCAGCAGAGTTACGGCCCAGTCTATGGAATTGACCGCCGATGGGATACCGGGTTAACTCGAAAAACGAAGACGAACCGCGCATGCCGCGAATATGCGCAGATAAATAATGAGGACAAGGCGAATTGGCGCAGGCAGCGGTATGAATTCCGCTGATCCGGTTGCCGGTGAAGGCGACTGCGCGTATTCTGGCACCGTCGTGTGCGTTCAGACGTTGGCTGGTGCGAGCTGCCTGCGACTGTAACATCGTGTCAATCGACGAAAGGAAGAGGAGTGGGATGATGCGAAGCAGTGCCGCGGCTGTTTTCCGACAGCAATTTCCAGAGTCGGGTGCCGATCACGGCAGATCCGGCATGCGAGCCAGCTCGAAAATTTTCTCACCGGCCTGGAAGCCCATGCTGCGGGACGCGAAGCCGACGGCGCCGTCGAAAGCGGCTGCCGCGTTTCGACTGTTCCTTTCGATCTTCCTTCTAGCCGCGGCGCCATTGCATGCCGACGATCGAGTGGTCGAGACCGATGAGAGCCTGAAAATCTCGCTGCCGGATCTGGAGGCGGCGATCCGCAAGCAGGGGTACGTGACTGGCGTCGCGGCCCAGTCGCTGCTCGACAGAAAAACCGGCTTTCGCGACGCCGGTTTCGGACTGGATATCGTCGACTGGATCATGGAGCCCGGAAGCGACGAGGCGTATCGCGACCAGCTCGAAAAAGAGCTGGTGTACACGTTCAACAACGCGTACCACGGCAAGACGCCGAAGCGCTCGATCGAAGGTCCGCAGATCTGCACGCAGGCGAAGCGCCTCGAACCGAAAGTGATCGCCGGGAGGGACTTCATCGCCGTCACGCAGCAGTTCCGCTACCGGACTGCCGCTCCGGGTCGCAAAACGGGATCGACCTGGAACCAGACGCTCATTTTCCCGATGGCGAAACGGTATTTCATTTCGAGCGACAAAATCACGGCGGTCAACAGCAGCGAGGCGATG
>JBLMWR010000956.1:0-5334 GCA_050257335.1 Deltaproteobacteria bacterium
GAATTATCTGCCGTTCAAGCTCCCGCAGTCGAGCGAAGAAATCGCCGACCCGCACAACATGGTGCTCGACGTGTGGTCCAACGGCGGCATCATGGCGCTCGCGGGGCTGGCCGGGATCTGCGCTGCCGGACTGCGGCCGTTGTGGCACAACGGCCGTGCCGCAGCCGGCAATGATCCGGGAGACCCCTCCTGGCACGACCCGTTTCTTGTCGGCGGCCTCCTGGGGTACCTCGCCGTGTTCGTCGCCTCGGGCGCCTGGGATGAACGAATCGTCCCCTTGCTCTGCGCATGGCTGTGCGTCGTGGCGGCAGGTCGCGGTCTGTTCCGGAGCGAAGTTCCTGCGGTCGTCTGCGCCGCCGCGTTTGCCGCGCTGGCGGTACATCTTCTGGGGGCCGGGGGAATTGGAATGCCGGGAATCACGCAACTGCTCCTGCTGTTTGTCGTTCTCGGGGGGGCGGTCGATCCGCCGGCGGGGAGGGAGCTGGCGACGACGTCGCGGTGGCCGATTGCCGCCGCCGCCGTGGCGGGCCTGGCCCTGTACGCGGGCTGCTGGTTCACGGGGCTGACCCCGGTGATCACATCCCGCACCCACATGGCCGCCGCTGAAGAGGAATTGTTCGAGAAGCATCGGCCGGATAAAGCGCAGCGGGCGCTGCTGCTGGCCGCGCAAGCCGACCCGTGGTCTTCCGAACCGTATCGCCAGCTCGCGCAACTGACCTTTCAGACCTGGCTGGCCTCGGAGGGGGCGAATCGGCAGGCTTTTGACCGCAGCGCCGCCTGGCAGCGCGGCGCGATCGACCGGGATCCGCAAAACTTCGGAGGATACCGGCAGTTGGGGGAGATGTACCTGGCGAGCTTCGCGCGAACCGGAGACAAGGCCGATGCCTCCGCGGCGGCCGACGCCCTTCGAAAGGCCGTGGCCCTCTACCCGAATCTGGCGCTGGCGCAGGCGGAACTGGCGGAGTCGCTCTGGAACGCCGGCGCGCGGGAAGCGGCGTCCGCGGTGGCACGGCGCGCGAGAGAACTGGACGCCATCAACGAACAGGCGGGACACATCGACAAACGGCTGCCGGCGGCAAAGCGGGAATTCATGAAGCGCCTCGTGGAGGATTCGTGATGTCCGGGTTCGGGTGGCACTCCCTGGGTCTTTACGGAGGGCGTGGATCCTTGGCGGTCTCAACAGCGTTCCGCCCTTCACGCCCCTCGCTCGGGGCTCAGGGCGCGCCACCCCGGGTGGCGTGCCATGACTGTGCCGTTACCGCCCCGGAAAAGGCGAATTGACGCATGTTGCCAATCTCATAAAATAAGGTCATTCATTCAATTCTGCAGGGATTCGAATCCGGGGAGGACATGGTTATGAGGCTGGGAGTCGTGGTTGCCGGCGTGTTTGCGGTCATCGTCTCGACGTTTCTCGTCGTGGCGCTGGTGTCGCCGCGGCAAATCGTGGAAAAAAAGCCGGTCGTCGCCGAATCGGAAATGGCGCCGAAAAGCGGGGAGGATTTTCCGCCGCTCTCGAAGGCCCCCCCTTATCCCAAGGCGATGATCGATGAGACCGAATACGATTTCGGGCGGATGGAGGTCGGCGAAGAACGGTCGCACGAGTTCACGATCCGTAACGAGGGAGAAGCGCCGCTGATCATCAAGAAAGGGCCGACCACCTGTCAGTGTACGGTCAGCGACGTCGAGACCGGCGAGCTGGCCGTGGGAAAGTCGGCGAAGATCAGGCTGAAATGGAAGCCGACGGCCCAGGCCGAGCAATTCGGAAAAGGGGCCGAGATCCGCACCAACGATCCCGAACACAGATCGATTTCGCTTCGGATTCTGGGCATGGTGGCCCCCCGAATGGTGACCGCTCCGGAAAAGACCTGGGAGTCGCCCGACGTGCTGGAAGGCGAAGCGACGACCTTTACCGGAACCATTGTCTCTCCGGTGGCCGAGACGTTTCAGGTCGTCGCTCTCGAAAGCCAGTCCCCCCTGATGTCCGCCGAATGCCTGCCGATCGACAAGACACAGCTCGCGGCCAGGCACGGGCGGTCGGGGTACCTGATCCGGGTGTCGCTCAGTCCCGAAGTCCCGATCGGAGCGTTCTCCTTTCCGCTGAAAATCAAGACCGACCTCCCCGAGCGCAAGGCGGATGGGACGCTGGGACAGGACGGGATACAAATGGACATCCTGGTGACCGGCCATCGCCGGGGGCCGATCCGCATCATCGGCGGTGCGGAGTGGGACGAAAAAAACATGGCGGTGGTGCTGGGTTCGTTCGATGCGGCAGAGGGGAAAAAGGTGATCCTGCCGATGTTCGTTCGCGGCGCCGGGGCCCGGGACTTTCAGTTGACTGAACCCCCCGACTGCCAGCCGGCGGCCCTCAAGGTGACCGTCGAACGGGACGAGAAATCGAAAGGAACCGGAAAACAGGTCCGCTTTCAGCTCGGCGTGGAATACCCCGCCGGCGCTCCCAGAGTGACTTGTCGAAGCGATCATCCGGGAAAGATCCGCCTGCGCACAAACCTGCCGGGCTCACCGGAAATGGAACTATTGGTGTATTTTGCAGCCTTCTAGCCCGGTCTATTGGTCAATGTCAGGTTGATGGATGCCGGCGTCCACCAGGCGTGGGTGGCCGGGGCCGGAGCGCAGCGAAGCCCCGGTGCTTTTAGTGCCGCCTTCAGGCGGTGCGGAGGGTAAACGCCCATCGGCGGCGCGACCCGGCTGAAGCCGGTGCTGCGAACCACGGGGGCGGAAAGGAACAGGAACGGATGTCGAAGCGAACGATCGCATTGGTCATGGTGGTCCTTCTCGCCTGTACCGGGCTGGCCTGGCGGGCTTTCAAGCGTGCCCCGGCACCCGCCACGGAAGGCAGTTTACCCGGGGAGATCCCCGTCGCGAACGACGGCAAGACCGGCGACAAGGCTGGTCACGCGGCTGCGCCGGCGGACAAGCCCCTCTTCGACGGCTGGGAAAAGCCGGCGGTCGCCATCGTGTTCTCGGGCGAACAGCATGGCTATATCGAGCCCTGCGGCTGCTCGGTCAATCAGTTGGGCGGCCTTTCCCGACGGGCCGATCTCATCGAGCAGATGCGCGACAAAGACTGGACCGTCACCGCGCTCGACGTCGGCGGTCTGGTCAACAATCCCTCCCGGCAGCAGGGGAAATTCAAATGCGACATGGTCCTCAAATGCCTCACGGACATGCGCTACGCCGCCGTCGCCATGGGTACCGAAGAGCTGCAGCTCAGCTTCGACTTCATCAGCTTCCACAAGCCGGACGAACTGCCATTCCTCGCCGCGAACATCGTCCTTTTCGACGATCCGAATTTCACCGGAGGGCCACTGCCGAGGAAGGTGATCGCGGTGGGGGGACTGAAAATCGGGGTGACGGCAGTGTTCGGCCCCGAGCTGGAAGACACGGTGCGTCCCGGCGGGCAGGGCGCCGGCGATTTCGAGTTCAAGGTCCTCGATCCGGTCGAATCGCTCAGGAAACAGGTTGCCGCGCTCGAAACCGAAAAGCCCGATCTGCTCGTTCTCCTCTCGCACTGCCGAAAAAAGGAGACCGAAAAAATCGCTGCAGAATTCCCGCAGTTCGACATCGTCGTGACTGCGGGAGGGATCGAAGATCCCGATCCCCGGCCGACCTTCCTCGGGAAGAAAACGCTCCTGGTGGCGCCCGGACAGAAGGGGAAGCACGTCCCCGTCGTGGGATATTTTCCGGCGGCCGGCAAGGAACGGGAGCGGCTGAAGTACGAAGTCGTCGATCTCGACGAGAAGCGATTCCGCAATCCCCCCAACATTCTCGAGCACATGCGCTATTATCAGGTGGAACTGCTCCAGAAATGCAATCTGGTCGCCACCGAGCCGCCCATTGACGACCCGCGGAATGTCGATCCACTGACCGGTCTGCCGGTCGACGCCGAAAAGAACCCCTTCGTCGGCGCGAAGGTCTGCGGCGAGTGTCACAAGTCGGCGTACGAAGTCTGGCTGACGACCAGACACGCCCAGGCGACCGAGGACTTGAAGACCGGGGGGCCGCGCGGGACGAAAGAATGGGTCAACCGCATGTTCGATCCCGAGTGCATCGCCTGCCACGTCACCGGCTGGGACCCCAAACGGGTCGTGCGCTATAAGACCGGCTACGAGGACGAAAAGACGACCCCCCAGCTCACGGGACAGTCGTGCGAAAACTGCCACGGGCCCGGCGGCCGGCACACCGAGCTGGAACGCGCGTGGGCCAAAGATCACCAGACCACCGACGAAGTCACCGCCTGGCGAAAGTTCCACCGGCTCAACAAGAAGACGGCCTTCGACCTGTGCGTCAAGTGCCACGACGGCGACAACGACCCCCACTTCGGCTCCGATTCATTCGACAAGTACTGGGACGAAATCGCCCATCCGGGCAAGGACTAGTGCTTTGTCAAAGATAAAAATTAGGTTGTAGCCACGCTCGCCAGAGCGTGGGAAAGCATCGAATACAGACTCATCGCCCACGCTCTGGCGAGCGTGGCTACCCGAAAATCAAGGTTTGACAAAGCTAGCCCGGTAGGGCGGGCTTCCTCAGCCCGCCCGTCACTCCCTGTACGACTCCTGGGCGCTGATTTCGGTTCACGTTCCTCACGGGCGGGCTGGGGAAGCCCGCCCTACACAGCTTCAAGTCGTCTGCGCGGGACGATGTTGCGGTCAACCCGCGTCAAGTCCCGTTCCCGGCCGGCCGCTCCGACCCCGTCACCCGTCGCCGCCACCAGGAGCCTTTCGTCGCGCTGATCAGCGCGGCCAGGGCGAAACAGAGCCCGCCCCACACCAGGGGCTGAAAGCCTCGCGCGCCGACCGACCGCGTCCAGACCCCTTGCAGGCTGTAGACCGACGCCAGCACAAGACTCGCGGAGCTGACGCCGCCGGCGATGAGATACCACCGGTCCCTGATGAGCACCCAATACCCGAACGTCACCAGCGTCAGCGCGAGGATGTAACCGAGGCGCAGCGCCGGGGAGACGGTCACAGCTCCCTGCCAGCCGGCGGCAATCACGCCGAAGAGGGGCAGGGCGACGGCACCGATTCTTCGCAGAATCAGCGCGAACCGATCGTGGAACGTAAGACCGATGGCCAGGGCGGCCAGCAGTGCCAGGTGCACCGGAATCACCCCGGCATGAGCCATATATACGGTCTCACGCAAAGCCAGTGACGACGATGCGACGGCGCACAAGGCTCCGCCGAACGTCCGCAAGGAACTGCTACGGGCGAGCCCCAGTCCCAATTGCAGCGCTCCGAGAACCGCCAGCGGCCACCATTGGGCATAAGTCATGATCTTGAAATCGACCGTCTGCCGATCGACGACAGAGGCCAGCAG
>JBLMWR010000957.1:0-7862 GCA_050257335.1 Deltaproteobacteria bacterium
CCGCGCATTTTGGCAGTGACGGAACCGACCGAGGGATAGATATTGTCGTTGACTTCGATCGTGGGCTGATAGCCTGTGAGCATCCACTGCGACCCCATTCCGTGGCCGGCGTTCGTGTGCGTCGCCGAGCGGACGACGGCGATCTTGTCCATCAGTGCGGCCTGGAGCGGGAGGTGCTCGCTTATCCGGGTGCCGGCGACGTTCGTGGCGATTTCCTGAAACTCGCCGCGAAACTCGGCCGGGGCGCGGGGCTTGAGATCGTACATGTCGATGTGACTGGGACCGCCCGCCAGCCAGAGCAGGATGACCGCGGTGTCTTTGAGGGGCGCCCCCTCTTCGGCGGCCGCGGCCCGGGCGCGGAGCAGATCGGCAAGGGTCAGGCCGCCGATGGCGAGCGAACCGACGCGGAGGAAATTGCGGCGCGAGACGCCGTCGCAGCTGCGGACTGACGTGCCGGGGATGGTGAGCATGGCGTGGTCCTTCGATCGCGTATGTTCCCTCTCCCTCTGGGAGAGGCATAGGGAGAGGGCGGCACGTTTCTTGCAGTTCGTTTTCAGAGACGCGCCGCCCTCACCCCGGCCCTCTCCCAGAGGGAGAGGGAGATTGCGCTAATGATTAAACATGAACTCCCTGGTGTTCAGCAGGCTCCACAAGACGTCTTCCAGCGCCTGCTGCCGGTTGGGGGCCGACGAGACGTAGACAGTCGTTTTTCCCAGCTCTTCGGGAGTCGGCGGCCGGCTGAGGGCGGCCAGGTACAGCTCCTGAAGGGCCTGTTCGTCGGTGGCCTTCTCCTTTACTAATCTGGCGACGCGGCCTTCGCTGCTCGCCAGTTTATTCTCGATTTCGTCGGAATTCGACAACAGCAGCACCTGCGCCAGCGTGGCGCCGGCCGAGCGCTCGCATTCGCACCCCGTGACCCGCTTGGGCCGGTCGAACGTCTCGAGGAAGTACGAGCCGAAGCCCTCGTGCGGCAGGTCGATGGCCCGCGCGTCCGACGCGATGCCGCTGAAGTTCGTTTTCGTCCCCGTGGCCTGATCGACGGCGTCGTGCAGGACCTCGGCGATCAGGCGGCGGGAATAGAAGCGGGCGAAATTCTGCATGTCCGACTGGTTGCCATCGGTCGGGTAAGACGCGAGGGCATACACGTTGCTGAGCGCCATCTGCCGGACGATATGCTTCATGTCGAACTTGTGATCGACGAAGTCTTTCGCCAGCGCGGCCAGCAGTTTGGGGTTGGTGGGGGGATTGGTCTCGCGCATGTCGTCCACCTGATCGACCAGACCGCGGCCGAAGAAATGCCCCCACATCCGGTTGACGAAGACTTTGGCGAAGAACGGATTCTCAGGACGCGCCATCCAGTCCACGAGAGCGTGCCGCGGGTCCTGCTCGGAGGAGAATTTCGCGTATTCGCCGTCGAGGTACTTCGGCTCGGGGGATTTTTTCGTGAGGGGGCTCACGTCCCCGAGCGTGACGCGCGGGGCGGAATAGTACGGCGGTGGTTCGCCAAAGCTCTTGCGCCCCAACCGCGTGAAGAACCCCGCCAGGCCGTAGTAGTCTTCCTGCCCCCAGCGTTCGTAGGGGTGATGGTGGCAGCGAGCGCATTGCAGACGGATGCCGAGAAAAACCTGGGCCGTGTCGGCGGTCACCTGATGCAACTGGTCGTCGCGCATCTGCCAGTACCAGTTGATGGCGGGAGCGTCCTGCCATTCGCCGGCGGCGGCGACGATCCCCCGCACGAACTCGTCGTACGGCCGGTTGCGGGCCAGCATGTCTTTGATCCAGTTGTGGAAGGCGTAGGCGGCGCGATCGGCCCCGGCGAGCTGCGAGTTGCGCAGAATCGTCCCCCACCGCATGGCGAAGAACGCCGGGTAGTCGGGAGAGGCGAGGAGCCGATCGACGAGCTTGACCCGCTTGTCGGCCGCCGTGTCGGCGACGTACCCGCGGGTTTCATCGGGAGTCGGCAGGCGGCCACACAGGTCCACCGTCGCCCGGCGGATGAACGCCGCGTCATCGGCGGCGGGCGAGGGAAGCAACTCGAGCTTCTTCCACTTCTCGGCGCTGAGTCGGTCAATGTAATGATCGGTGTTGAAAATCGGGATCGCGGAGAGCGACTGGCCGTGCGGGACGAGAGCGCGGAAGACGGCGACCTGTCCCATGTAGCGGCCCATGACGGCCGCCTCGCCCGATTGCTCGCCGCACTCGACGAGCCCTTCGGAAGAGACCGCGGCGACCGGACCCATGTTGCTGTCGTACTGCGTTTCGGTCGTCACGTCGCGGGTCGCACCGTTGCTGTACGTTGCGAGCACCTTGAGCTGCTGCTTCGCGCCCGCCGGCATGATCCGCTCGTTCGGCTCGATGGCGATTTTGACGACGCGCGGCGCGTCGGGGGCCGAAGCGGGGACGCCCTGCGAAATCCAGCGGTGCAGAATCTGATACGGTTCGGTCCCGGGCTCGAGGCGTTTCCCGCCGCCATGCGGAACTTTGCCCGTCGCCTTGCGGAGCATCAGGCTGTTTTCCGCCGACGAGCCGAAGATCCGCCGGCCGCGGGCTTCCTCGACGATGGCTTCGTAGTCGAACTCGGTGTCGAAGCCGAACAGCGAGAGCTTGAACCCGTTCTGCCCGCTGGCTTTGCCGTGGCACCCCCCGGCATTGCATCCGAACCGGCTGAGAATTGGTTCGATCTGAGTGGCGAAGTCGACTCTGTCGTCGCTGCCGGGCGCTGCCTGTCGGGGCGGCGCGGCCGCGTCGGCGCCGCGCGCCGGCGGGACCAGGAGGGTCGCCGATGCGAAGAGTGCAAGCCCGGCGGTGAGGACGGGGCGGAGCATCAGGGCCAACCGATCAGCGAGGGAGGAATGGCTGAGGCAGGAAATTCGGGTGAGCTTTACTTCGCTCTGTAATTATAAACGGTTCTGCATGCGACGTGCAATGAGGAAAAGCCGGAGAGCTTCAAGCGACGGTCGTCGACGTCAGTGGGAACGGGGTTAATCCGGCCGCGGATATTCATGATTTGACGGGGTTCGTGGAATGGTTACGTGGATGGCAGTCGGGGGAACACGCGCTCCACGTATTGCGGACTCGCCACCGGATGCGCACGTCACGGTTCCGGGCGGGCGGGCACCGACTGGGAAGCCGGTCTCCCAGGTGGGTCCACCGGCGCTTGAGATCCGTCAATGAATCGACTTGCTAGTCGCGCGGGACGCTGTTTTCCGCGGGCGATTCGATGTCGATGATCTTGGCGGTGGGGCGCGACAGATCGACGACGATCGGCTGCTGCGATTCGACCGACTGCACGTTGCCCGCCAGGTCGCGAGCTTCGATCCGCAGATAGAACTTCGGCGGCAGGTTGGGATCGATCGTCCAGTTATAATGCCCCGTGTTCTCGATGGGACCGGAAATGGGGAGCCAGGGGGCCTGGCCGTTGGCCGAGTAGAAGAGGGAGACCGGTTTTTCACCGAGATTGTCGTCGGTGCACTTCCAGAAAATCAGCAGCTTGTTCGCGTTCTTTCCGCGCCCCTGCTCGACGGGCAGGGCTTCCAGCCGTGGAGCGGTCAGATCGACGGTGACGACGATCGCGGGACGGTCTCCGTTCTGCGGTGGATCGCTGGCCAGTCCCGCACCGCTTCGCACGCCGAGGACAAAGCCGTACGTTCCCTCGCGCGGAACCTCGACCAGAATGGGGCTCTGGTTATCGTCGTCGGCGCCGTAGCGATACCAGGTGGCCCCGTCGTCGTCGGTGACGAACAATTCGACGCTGTCGACCCCCGATGGGCCGACATCCTGCAACTTGTAACCGATCTGGAATTTGAGGCTGCTGACCATGCGCTGCTTCCCCGTAACCGGATGGCGGGGCGGATCCTGGGCGCGGGCCGGCTCCCGCGACTGGCCGCCGATGATCGGGCCATTGTCGGGTTTCAGCGAAACGAAGCTGTTCCGGGGAGTGATCACGGCCGGCGCATTGTCGGCCGAGGGGGCCGGACCGAACGCCTTGCTTTCCGGGGCTTCGCCGGCGTCGTCCTCTTTCGTGCCGTCTCCCCGCGGGTGCGCCGCCGAGGGAAATTGTTCGGGAAGCGTCAGCGCCACGCTGTCGCGGGGACCGCCCGCGGGCCCGGCGACCGGCTGCCGCGATCCGGGTGCATCCGGCCGCGGGACTGCCTGGTTTGCCGGCGCGATGCGGAGTTGCACCTGATCCTGGGCCGTATTGCGCGCCAGATCGGCGATCGATCCGCGCACGGCCACGATTCCCCCCTGGGGAAGCGCCCAGCCGGTCTGCCCGACGGCTTTGGGGACGACGGTCACGGGCTGCCAGTCCGGGGAACCGGGCTGCAGGTATTCGAGCCGCAATTGCGTCAGATCGAGATGCTCGTCTGACGCCGACCAGAGAAGCTGCACCTTGCCGGGCGCCGGCTGGCGGAGCTCGAGTTCGAGTTTAGGAGCGGCGGTATCGACGATGACCTGCAGCCCCGGATCGGTGACGTTGCCGTCCGGGTGCAGGTGATTCTTCGCGTCGAGTGTGCGAACGATGAACCAGTATTCGCCGTCGGCGTGCGCCTCGAAATGGAACTTGCCGGCGTCGGGGGTGACGGTCTGAACCGGCTGCCAGCCTCGTCCGCGGTCACGCGAGACGTAAAGGCGAATCTCCCGCGCCCCGAGCCGCGACAATTCGGCCGAATCGTAATGGAAAGGGATCCGAAACTTGAGTTTGCTGGTATAGATGGGCGTGGTGGGAATGGGGGCGGCGTCGATGCGCACGGCCCCGCCCAATGCCGCGAGGGCAAAGCACGCGACAATACTGAATGCCTTCATGGGGATTTCCCCGGGAGCGGGTCAGTGACGCAACCACCGAAACTCTAGAATGTTAGGCCGCGTCCCGCCGAAACATTCTGCGCCCCCCCCAATTGAAACGCATCGGCCCCTCTCTTGGGTATCGACCAGACCGGTTGTAACACTTGAAGGGACTTGGCGAACTGCGTTCGGCAAGCTACAGTACCTGCGATCCGGTACGTTTGAAATCGGGGCTCAAAAAGGATCCACTCCCGGGGGACGGTTCACAATGGCATGGAGGGCCGGGTCGGCGCTAAGCCCGCACGTGATTCGCGTCGATTCCCAATCGCGCCCCGGCGACGTGATCGCGAGCATCGAGCAATCCGGGGCGACGCACGCCGTCGTGTTCCAGGGAGCGGAGTGCCGGGGGGTGGTTTCAGCGCGGGAGGCGCTGAATTACGCGCCGCAGCGGCCGTTTGGCGAATTGCTCCCCCCCCACCCGCCTGCGGAGATCTCCGGCGATCTGCCTCTGGACGAGGCGGTCCGCCTGCTGACCGATTCTGACGTTGACGCCGCCCCGGTGCGTGACGAAAGAGGTTCGTACGTCGGCGTCGTGACTTTGCGGAGCCTCCTTGCGGCGCTGCTTGCGCAGAAGAGGGCGATCGCCGAATCGGAGACGAGACTGCGCACCGTGCTCGACGAACTGGCCCACATGGGGCAGATCAGCACGATGGGGGAGATGGCTTCGGGGATCGCGCACGAGCTGAACCAGCCGCTGGCGGCCATCGTCGCCTACGTCGATGCCTTACAGGAACTGGTCGAAGCGGGGAAAATGAACAATGGGCAACTGATGGAGGTGTTGCGTTCGGTGTCGAATCAGGCGGAGCGGGCCGGGCAGATCATCCACCGACTGCGGAAGATGATTAAACGCTGCCAGCCGGTCCGCGCTCCGATGAGCGTCAACGACGCCGTCCGCGAGGTCGCCCGTCTGCTGGAAACCGAAGCCCGACAGTCGGGGGCCGCCATTCACCTGGAGCTTCTGGACGGTCTTCCGGCAGCCGCCGCGGACTTTCTGCTGGTGCAAAAAGTGGTTCACCACCTCGCGCGCAATGGAATCGACGCCATGAGCGATGTACCCCGCGACCAGCGTCAACTGACGATCAGAACGAACCTCGCGGCCACGGGCGAGCTCGTCATCGGCGTCTGCGATCAGGGGCATGGTTTGAACGGCGACGCGGCGGACCGGCTGTTCGAACCATTCTTCAGCACCAAGTCCGACGGGCTGGGGCTGGGACTGTCGATCAGCCGCACGATTGTCGAGGCGCACGGAGGGCGAATCTGGATTACGCCCAACGCGTCACGGGGTGTAACGGCCAGGTTCACCCTCCCCCCTGGCCGTGGAAATGTGCTCCATGACGCAAAAACCGACCGTGTTCATTGTTGACGACGATGCAGGCGTTCGCGATGCCCTTAGTCTGCTGATGCGCTCTGCCGACCTCCCCGCGCAGGCCTTCGCCGGCGCCAGGGAGTTTCTTGCGGCCGTCACCGACGACCGCCCCGGGTGTCTGGTGCTCGACGTCCGCATGCCCGAAATCGACGGGTTCGAACTGCAGCGGCGACTGGCGGCACGCGGCAGCCGACTGCCGATCATCATGCTGACCGGCCACGGCGACGTCCCGATGGCTGTGCAGGCCATGCGGGCCGGAGCGATCGATTTCATCCCCAAACCGTTCGACAGCGGGGCCCTTGTGGCGCGAATCCAGGAAGCGCTCGACCTCGATGCCCGCGCCCGCCGGAAACAGCTCGATCGGGCGGCGATCGAGGCGCGGCTTGCCAGACTGACTCCCCGCGAAACGGAGGTCCTGAACGGGATCGTGGATGGGCTCCCCAGCAAGGCCATTGCCGCCGCGCTTGGCTCCAGCTTCAACACGGTCCAGAATCAGCGGGCCAGCATCCTCAAGAAAATGCAGGCCGAGTCGGTAGCCGATCTGGTCCGAATGGTCATGATCGCCCGGTTCGCGTGAGGGTCACGGAAGTCCCGACTGGATCTCGCTCCCAGGCAGAGCCTGGGAACGAGAGAATTCCCTCTTTTGCTGTTTCGCCATCCCGCGTATACTACGCCCCGCCTGGCCGTCTGGTGAAAAAGGGGACCGGCTCCGAGCGCGGGCCAACCGGGGAGGTTTCTTGAGCGTTCGCGAGGTGCCTGTCCCCTTTTTCAACGCGGGAAAGGAATCCCCATGCGCAAGATCGCCGTCATGAACCAGAAAGGTGGCGTCGGCAAGACGACCACGAGCGTCAATCTCGCCGCGGGCCTCGCGCTCGAAGGCTGGCGGGTGTGCCTGATCGATCTCGATCCCCAGGCGCACACGTCGCTGCACCTGGGACTGGAGGTCGTCGGAGAAACGCCAACGATCTACCATGCCTTCGCCGGCGAAAAAACGCTGGCTCAGGTCCGCCGGCTGGTCGCCCCCAACCTGTGGCTGGTTCCCTCGAACATCGACCTGGCCGCCGCCGAAGTGGAGCTGGCCGATACTCCGGGACGCGAGCTGATCCTCCGCGACACGGTCGAGCAGCTTCTGGCGGGCGACCATTACGATTATCTGATCATGGATTGTCCTCCGTCGCTGGGGGTGCTGACGATCAACGCCCTCTCGGCCGCCGAGGAAGTTTTCATCCCCCTGCAACCGCACTTCCTCGCGCTGCACGGACTCTCGAAACTGCTGGAGACGACCGCGCTCGTGACGCGGCGGCTCAACCGCAAGCTGCGAGTCAGCGGGATCGTCTTGTGCATGCACGAGTCGAACACGCGCCTGGCCGCCGACGTGGCCGCCGACCTGCAGGACTTCCTCCTGGCCAGCGACCCCGAGGCCCCCTGGTCGCGGGCCCGCATCTTCGCCAGCAAGATCCGCCGGAACATCAAACTGGCCGAAGCCCCCAGCCACGGCAAGTCGATCTTCGATTATGCTCCCAAATGTCCCGGAGCGGCGGATTACCTGGAACTCGTCGGCGAGGTGCTGGCCATGGAGCAGGCCGCCGCCGCGCCGGCGACCCTGGCTCAGGCGGGTTAAGCGTTGGAGTACCGCCTTCAGGCGGCGCGGAAA
>JBLMWR010000958.1:0-2733 GCA_050257335.1 Deltaproteobacteria bacterium
CGATGCTTACCAGCAGGCGTACCTCAAGCTGATGACGGGGCTTTCGGCGGTCGTCAACGACTGGCCCGAGAACTTTCAGATCGACTGTGACAACTCCGGGCCGATCCCGCGCGTGAATCTGTCGCTCAAACTGTCGGCCCTCTACAGCCAGTTCAATCCCATCGACCCGAAGGGGACGGGGGAGGGGGTCAAGTCGCGATTGCGGCCGCTCTTGCGCGCGGCGCGCGAAAGCGGCGCGTATATCCACATCGACATGGAGCATTACGCCTTTAAAGACCTCACGCTCGAAATCTTCAAAGACGTGTTGATGGAAAAGGAATTCCGCGATTTCGCCGACGTGGGGATCGTCATCCAGGCATATCTCCCCGACGCCGGACGCGACCTGCAGGGGCTGCTGGAATGGGTGAAGAATCGGGGGACGAGCGTGTGGGTGCGGCTGGTCAAAGGGGCCTATTGGGATTTTGAAACGGTCGTGGCCCGGGCCCGCAACTGGCCCATCCCCGTTTATCAGCGGAAGTGGCAGTCGGATGACAACTACGAACAGCAGACCCGGTTCCTCATGGAGAACCACGCCTGGCTGCGGCCGGCGTTCGGCAGCCACAACCTGCGCAGCCTGGCGCATGCCGTCGCCTGGGCCCGGCGCCTGAAAGTTCCCACGGGGTCTTATGAAATCCAGATGCTGTACGGCATGGGAGCCGAGCAGGCGCAGCTCTTTACCGAGCTGGGACATCGCGTGCGGATCTATACGCCCTTTGGCGAATTGATTCCGGGAATGGCGTACTTGGTGCGGCGTCTGCTGGAAAACACGTCCAATGATTCGTTTTTGCGGGCCAGTTTCGCGGAAAATGTGTCGATCGAGGAGTTGCTCATGAAACCCGCCAGTCACGCCGCCGCTCAGCCGCCCCCTGTCTCCGAGACTCCCGTCGATGAATTTCGCAACGAGCCCTGGATGGATTTCAGCCGCGCTGAAAGCCGCCAGGCAATGCAGGAGGCCCTCGACGAGGTCGCCGCTGAATTCGGCGGAGAGTACCCGCTCGTCATTAATGGCAAGCGCATCGAGACGAAGCAGAGCATCACGTCGCGGAACCCGTCGAAGCGCAGGCAGATCATAGGCAAGGCGGCCGGCGCATCGGTCGAGCACGTCGGAGCCGCGCTGCAGGCGGCACGGCGCGCCTTTCGCGAATGGTCTCGCACCGAACCGCAGTTTCGGGCCGAATACATCGAGCTGGCCGCGGCCAGAATGCGCGAGCGGCGGTTCGAGCTGTCGGCGTGGGAGGTGTACGAGTGCGGCAAGCCTTGGGCCGAGGCCGATGCCGACGTCGCCGAAGCCATCGACTTCTGCAATTACTACGCCCGCCAGATGCGCGCCCTGGCCCGCCCGCGGCAGCGCGACCTCCCCGGCGAGGAAAACAGTTACTTCTACCGCCCCCGGGGAGTCGCGGTCGTCATCGCCCCCTGGAATTTTCCACTGGCCATCCTGACCGGCATGACGGTCGCCGCCCTCGTCACCGGCAACACGGTCGTCATGAAGCCTGCCGAACAGTCACCGATCATCGCCGCCAAACTCCAGGAAATCCTCGAGGACGTGGGGATCCCCGACGGGGTCGTCAACTATCTTCCCGGCGTCGGCGAGGAGATCGGGCCGGAGCTGGTGGGGAGCCCCGAAGTCGACCTGATCGCCTTTACCGGGTCGCAGGCCGTGGGGCTGGGGATCAACGAGCGGGCCGCGCATACCGACCCGCGGCAGGAAGGGGTCAAGCGCGTCATCGCCGAGATGGGGGGGAAGAACGCCATCATCATTGACGATGACGCCAATCTCGACGAAGCCGTGCAGGGAGTGCTGCACAGCGCGTTCGGGTATTCGGGGCAGAAGTGCTCGGCCTGTTCGCGGGCGATCGTGCTGGAGCCGGCGTACGACGAATTCGTCAGACGGCTGGTGAACGCCACGAAGAGCCTCAAGATCGGCCCCGCGGACGAGCCGGGGACCTTTGTCGGCCCGGTCATCGACGAAGACGCCCGGAAGCGCATCCAAGGCTACATCGAGATCGGCAAGACCGAGGCGAAACTGGCGTATGGCGGCAACGTGGCAGAACTGGCCGAGGCCGGGTATTTCGTGGGCCCGCACGTGTTCGTGGACGTTCCCCCCGAGGCGCGCATCGCGCAGGAAGAGATCTTCGGCCCCGTGCTGGCGGTCATCAAGGCCCGCGATTTCGACGACGCGCTGGCGATTGCCAACGGCACGAAATACGCCCTCACCGGCGGCGTTTACTCACGCAGCCCCGGCAACCTCAAGCGGGCCCGAGTTGAGTTCGAAGTCGGCAACCTGTACCTCAATCGGGGCATCACCGGGGCCCTCGTCGAACGCCAGCCGTTCGGCGGCTTCAAGATGTCGGGCATCGGTTCCAAAGCCGGCGGTCCCGATTATCTTCTGCAGTTTCTGATCCCCGTCAACGTCACCGAAAACACACTTCGCCGCGGCTTTGCCCCGCCGGAGGAAAAGGAGGCGTAGGACGCAATATCGTGGGGCAGGTTTCCAGCCTTCCCGTCACCTGCCTTCGGACGCCAAAATCCCAATAATCTCAAAGCGCCGACAAGTCATCTCAAAGCGCCGACAAGTCGCCGCACTCCAAATGCCGGAAGCCCGCGATGCGACCGGCACCCGTCGAGAAGTCCGGGCCGGAAGATTGGTGTCGGTCGGCCCCTCCGAACCGGCGGCGACGGCCCGGAAGGGCC
>JBLMWR010000959.1:0-3081 GCA_050257335.1 Deltaproteobacteria bacterium
CCGTCCAGATCCTGAAGGAACGGGTCAAGGGGCTCAAGCTGAAAGTGGCCGACCGCACGACGAGCGAGGGGAGGATCCCCACGTTAACAGCCCCCGACGGTCTCTCGGCGGTCATGGTCGAAGTCCAGTGCGAAACCGCTCCGGTTGCCAGGAACGAAGACTTTCTGTTTCTGTGCGACCAGTTGACGAAGCAACTGCTCACCGGGCCGGGCGCCGCGACCCCCGAGGAACTCCTTGCGCAGAAATGTCCCGACAAGCCGGCGATGACGCTCCGCGAGCTGCACGAAGAGATCCTCAACAAGATTCGCGAGAACATCGTGGTGGCGCGGGTAATCAAGGTCAAAGGCCCGGTCGCCGGTTATACGCACCACGACGGCAAGCTGGGGGTGCTGATGCAGGCCGGCGGCCAGAATGCCACCGCGCCTGTTGTGCGCGACGTCGCCATGCACATCGCCGCGCTCAACCCCACCGTCTGCCTCCCCGAACAGCTCGATCCGGCAGTGGTGGCCGCCGAGAAGGACCGGCAGTCAGCCGAGGCCCGCAAGAGCGGCAAGCCCGAAAACATCATCGCCAAGATCGTGGAAGGGAAGATGCGGACGTTTTACAACGACCAGGGGGTGCTCGTCGCCCAGCCCTTTGCCAAGGACGATTCGAAGACGGTCGCTCAGGCTTTGGCGGCTGCAGGACTGACGGCGACCGGGTTCGTCCGGTGGCGGTTGGGACAGGCATAGGACGAACGACAGGTTGGGTTTCATCTGCAGGGTATGGCGAAGAGACAAGCCCGACACGAGCCGCCTGAATCGGGCTTGCCTCTTCACGACTTTCAAAAACCACAGAACGTGTGACCATGTCCCAGGGCCCCTCTCCCACCTCCACCCCCCCCTTCGTGCCGGCCTACCACCGCGTGCTGCTGAAGCTTTCCGGCGAAGGATTCTGCCGGCCGGGGGAGAGCGGCATCAGCATGGCGGCGGTCAGTTCGGCGTCCGAGCAGATCAAGCGGGTGGTCGCTGCCGGGGTGCAACTGGCGATCGTCGTCGGCGGGGGAAACATTCTGCGCGGGCGCGAATTCGCGGCCCTCAGCAGCTCCATCACCCCCGCCACCGCCCATTACATGGGGATGCTGGCCACCGTCATCAACGGCCTGGCGCTGCAGGATGCGCTGGAGGCCGTAGGGGTCCCCACGCGGCTGCAGACCGCCATCCGCATGGAGGGGGTCGCCGAGCCCTTTATCCGCCGGCGCTGCGTGCGGCACCTCGAAAAGGGGCGGGTGGTGATTCTGGCAGGGGGAACGGGGAGCCCATTTGTGACGACCGACACGGCGGCGGCCCTGCGGGCCCGCGAGATCGACGCCCACGTGCTGCTCAAGGCGACGCGCGTCGACGGCATTTATGCCGAAGACCCCGAGAAGAACCCGCACGCGGTCCGCTATTCCGAGATTTCGTATCAGGACGTGCTCGTCCAGAACCTGCAGGTGATGGACGCGCAGGCCATTCATCATTGCAAGGAGCACGGCCTGCCGATCATCGTCTTCAATTACCGTCGCACGGGGAACTTCGAGCGGGTGATCGCCGGCGAAAAGATCGGCACGCGGGTCGTGCCGGCGGCGCAGATCGCAGCGGGCAAGAGCGAGCCTGGAGGAGCATGAATCAGTCGGGAATGCGAGAGAACATCAAGTCACTTGGCCCGGCCCGCGGCCGGAACCAAGGCTCAGCCACGGATCGAACACGGATCAAACCCAGCCCGGCCTTTGGCCGGAACCAAAAGGAATTTAACCGCGGATGACGCGGATCCGCGCGGATGTGCCAGTTCACCCCGTTCGTGTTTATCCGCGGCCATCCGCGACATCCGCGGTTCTTCTCCCTCCTTTCCCAAATTGACAATTTGCGCGCCACGCAAAGACATCGACGGTTAGTAGTACGGATTTTTGAAACGGCATCATCAGTGTTGATTAGCGGGAATTCGTGTTCCGAACGCCGTCTGCCGACAACTTAAGCGGCGCGGGCTTTCATACGTCTACTTTCGTGCCTTTCGCGACTTTCGTGGTTGCTCCTCCGTGGGAGCGCGACCGGGAATGGCCAGCCTTCGAATCAGGAAGCCAGATCATGGACATCGACGAAATCCTGCTGGATACCGAGGACCGGATGGAAAAGGCCGTGCAGGTCTTTCAGGGGCAGTTGCAGGGGATTCGCACCGGGCGGGCCACGCCGGGGCTGGTCGATTCGATCCGCGTCGACTACTACGGCTCGCAGACGCCCATCAAGCAGATGGCCAGCGTCACGGTGCAGGAAGGGAAGCAGATCGTGATCCGTCCCTACGACGCGACGGCGATCAGCAATATCGTCAAGGCGATCCAGACGAGCGAAGTCGGGCTGACCCCCAATTCCGACGGCCGGCTGATCCGCATCAACGTCCCGCCCCTTTCCACCGAACGCCGCCGGCAGCTCGCGTCGCGCGTCAAGGAACTCGCCGAAGAGGCCCGCGTCGCCATCCGCAACGTCCGCCGCGACGGCAACAAGCACGCCGACACCGCCCAGAAAGACAAGGCCTGCACCGAGGACGAGCGCGACCAGGCCAAGGAGCAGATTCAGGAGCTGACCAAGACCTTCGAGGGAAAGGTCAACGACATGGCGGCGGCGAAAGAAAAGGAGATCATGGAAGAGTAGGTCAGGCTTTCAGCCTGACAGCAATGCGGGTCCGAACGTCTCGCACAAGGAGACAGCCAATACGCGTGCCCTCATCCCGTGTGGGACGGGCTTCCAAGCCCGTCCGTGACGATCAACCGTGGGGCAGCCCTGTCGTGAAAAAATGACGGCAACTTGCCCGCCGTACGTCAGGCTTTCTTGCTGTGGGGCAGGTTTCCATCCTGCTCGTGTGCTCATGAGCCGCAATCAGGGCGGACAGGTTAGAAACCTGCTCGACGGGCGGCAATTGACGGGGCCGCCGCTCGATTCCCAACTCCGGTCATCCGCAGAAACTGGCTGCGAACCTTCTGCTACCGGCGCCGATCGGCATTCGACCGCTCTGACCCCGCCACCCAACGTCGATGACGGATGCTTCAGCATGCGGCACCTATGTATTGTC
>JBLMWR010000960.1:0-3301 GCA_050257335.1 Deltaproteobacteria bacterium
TAATCGTCAGCGACACGTCGCGCAGCAGCCATTCGCTGCCATTTGCGTGGCGGCGGCCCAGTCCGCGGGCGTCCAGCAACGGCGGGGGAGTGCTCGTGTTCAATTTCTCAGACTGCCACCCGTCGGATGTTTGATAAGCCGAATATGTCGTCGCCCCAGGAGATCGCCCCACCCTGCCCGGAGACTGGGACCACAATGAATTTCACCGCGGATGACTTGGCCCGGCCTTCGGCCGGAACCAAATGGCTTTTTAGCCCCGGATTACGCAGATCTGCGCGGATGTGCCAGTTCACCTCGTTCGTATTTATCCGCGGCCATCCGCGACATCCGCGGTTCTTCGCCGTCCTTTCCCAAAGTGACAATTTGCGCGGCACGAAAAGGGGACCGGCGTGCGTTGCACCAAAGACTACTTTACCTCACTCAAAGTCAAATCGTCGAAATAACTCTGGGCATCGGCTTTCGACCACAGGCCGATCATCCCGGCACCGGGGAACGTCGAATCCTTGTGTTCCAGGTGCTTCTTCCCGTCGAAATAGCACTCGATCTGGTTTCCTTTCATCGTGACGCGGAGCGTGTGCCAGCCGGGAGTGGCCTTGATGTCGAAATTCATGAACATGACGCGCTTCCCGTCCTGCACCTTGTAGAGGCGGTAGTTGTCTTCGAGCGGATTGAACCGGGCCAGATAATAGTTCCCTTTGTCCTTCGCCCGCCAGACGAGACCGCCCCCCTGGTCGGTCTCCCCCGCGACGGCCTTCATCCGGACGCTCAAATCGACGTCCTTCGCGCTGATTTCCGTCGCCAGCACGAGATTGAACGTCGAGTTGGAGTTTTTGGCCCGCTGCGCGAGGACCTTTTCCCCGTCCGCCGTAACGACCTTCCAGTCGCCGACTTCCTCGCGGAAGCCCCGCGCGATCTTGCCGTCGGCGTCATCCTGAAACGTCCAGACAGTCTTGCCTTTTTCTTCCTTGCCCTTCTCGTCTCCCGAAATGATGGTCGTGAAGACGAGAAGCAGGAGCGCGAACGCCGCGAGTGAATTTTTCGTATTCATGGGGTGTTCTCCGGAAGATGTGAACGGTTTGCCGCAAAACACGAAACTCAACCTGCCGCGCTGCCCACCGGATCGGCGACCGCGCACCTGGTCGCTGGAGCCAGCTCAGTCAGACGGCGCAGCAGTGACGGGATCGACGGCTCCTGCTCGAACCAGTCAATGAGGTCATCCGCCGGCAGCCGGCACGAAGTGAGCCTTCGCGAGAATTCCGCCAGCGGCTGGGCGTCGAACCCGTGGAGCGAGAGAACCTCGGGTGCCCGGTCGAGAACCTCGGCAGCCCGGTCCCGAATCGTTTCGACCTCCAGGCCGTCGCGGGCGACGGCGCCCAGGTCGTAGACCCGCGACTGGTCGCTCGCTCTCCCCGCCAGGCCCTCGTCGAGCAGCAACTCCAGCCAGAGCAGAAAGTAGCAGTGGAAATCCCCCAGGTGCGTGCTGGTTTCGAATGTCTTATATTCGAGCCGGCCGGCTTCCTTCAAATGCACCTCGATCGCCGGGGCGACGACGCTGCGGCGGTACGTGCGGATCGACTTGCCGATCCGTCCTCGGATGTGCCATAACCCGCCGCGGTAGATCGGTGAGGCCAGCGTCAGCGCCGTGAGCGCGGGAGCGTAGTAGTTGACTTTGGCGTGCAGGTCAACGAGGTCCAGCCGCTCGGTGAGCCGTGCCGGCAGGCTGACGTTGACGTCGGGACCGTACGTCAGCATGGCCTGCATGGCCCACTGCCAGAAGTCGTGCCGGCGCTTGTTCTGCGGCCCTTCGAAGTGGTATTCGGTGGGATGATGCGAGATCGACACGGCCCGCAGGCCGAGATTTGCGAGTGACGCCTGCAGCCGAGCGTGCAGGATCTGCAGGGACGCCAGGCATTCCCCGATCGACCGGCAGACCGGCGTGCGAATTTCGATTCCCTTCGGTTTCAAGTCGGTCGGATTCAGGTCGGGGTCCGGAACGTGGTACCCCTCGACCACGTAGGGCATGAGTTTGTGGTGCGGGGCTTCCAGTTCCAGCCCGTCGAGCGGCGGCAGGTCGCCGACCGGGATCGCTTCCAGCGCCCTGTTCAGCACGTCGAATTTCAGATCCGGATGCCACAGCGGCCGGAAGGATTCCGCATCGACCAGCAGGTATTCTGTCTCAAGCCCGAACGCGAACTGTCGGGCTGACGAACTTGTCATGTCGTGCCTCTCGGTTGGCGATCACGCGATCAGAGAACGGAGCTGCTTGATGCAGCGCGGGACGGCCGTCCGCGGGTCTTCGTCCGCCGTGTATTCCAGGACGACATAGCCCGAATAGCGCGCCTCGCGGAGAATGCCGATCACCTTCTCCAGATCGGCCGGCTCTTTGGTCTTTCCCTTGCGGCGAATTTCGGTCTTCACCTGGACGTTGACGGCGAACGGCGCAGTGGCGGCGACTTCGGCGTACGGGTCTTCCCCATGGAAATTCCCCGTGTCGAGATTGACGCCGAAATTGCCCCCTTTCACCTTGCGGACAATGCGCACAAGCTGCTCGGCCGTCACCGTGACGCCGCCGCCGTGGTTCTCGAGGGCCAGCATGACCCCCTTCTCCGCCGCGTACGGCAACAACGAATGGATGCGGCCGATGACCCGCTGCTCCAGCTCTTCGTCGGGGGTACCCTGGATCCAGTTTCCGCTCATGATTCTCATCACCGGGGCCGTCAGTTCCGCCGCACGGTCGATCCAGGTTCGGACGTGCGCCATCTCCCGATCGGCTTCGTCCCCCGGCGGAACGCAGAAGTCGTTCATGATCGCCGTGCCGGAGATATCGAGCCCCAGCAGGAACGCGTGCCGCTTCAGTCGGTGCAGGTAGTCGTTGTCGAGGTCGGCGGGAAAGTAGTACGCCGTCGGCTCGATCGCGTCGAGCCCCAGATCGGCGGCCAGATTCGCGAAGTCGAACAGGTCCATCGACTTGTCGGGCCCGGTGAGATACTTGCGATAGGAATACGCGGCCAGGCTCAGCTTGAAATGACTGGGACGCGTGCGGCCGATTGGTTCGGCGGCTCGCGCTGGCGTCCATGGGAGCGCGAGACACGCGGCGCCTGCCGTCAGAAATTCGCGCCGTGTTGTCCTCCCGCGTAGAGAGTTCAGCGCCGAGGCGGAATCGATTTGTCGCATCACCTTATTCCTTTTTCTCGCTCACGCGCGTGCTCTGAAAAGCGACCGCCTGCCAGCGCTCGTCGCGCTTCACCCACACGCGGAGAAACCGAAACTGTCCGCTGGCCACGGTCCCGTCGCTTTCCCG
>JBLMWR010000961.1:0-2610 GCA_050257335.1 Deltaproteobacteria bacterium
CGAGAAATATCCGAACGTCGACGGCATCGTTCCGCTCGTCCACAAGCACGGTTGCGCCATGCAGTACGGCGGCGAGGACCACCAGCAGCTCAACCGGACCCTGTCCGGTTTCGCGCGGCACCCGAACATCGGCGCCTATCTCATCGTGGGGCTGGGTTGCGAAACCGGGCAGGCGTCGTTTCTGGCCGACAGCGAGCATCTGGTACAGATCGCCGTTCCCGGCCATGAAAAAGCGCCGCTGCCTCTGGTGCTCAACATGCAGGACGTGGGGGGGATTCGGAAGACGGTCCGCCGGGGGACGGAGATTCTGGAAGAGATGCTTCCCGAAGTCAATAAAGTCCGCCGCGTGCCGATTCCCGTCTCGGAGCTGATTCTGGGAACGAATTGCGGCGGCAGCGACGGCAGCAGCGGCGTGACGGCCAACCCGGCGCTGGGCTTCGCCAGCGACCAGCTTGTCGCACATGGGGCCACCACGGTCCTGGCCGAGACGACCGAAATCTACGGCGGCGAGCACACGCTCACGCGGCGGGCGGTGACGCGCGCCGTCGGCGAAAAGCTCATCGAGCGGATCAGGTGGTGGGAGCACTACACCGGCATGTTCGGCACGCAGATCAACAACAACCCCTCGGTCGGCAATAAGAAAGGGGGGCTGACGACGATTTACGAGAAATCGCTGGGGGCAATCGCCAAGGGAGGGACGACGGCCCTGCGCGAGGTGTACAAATTCGCCGAACCGATTCGCAGCAGGGGGTTCGTCATCATGGACACGCCGGGATACGACCCGGTCTCGGTGACGGGGCTGGTGGCCGGCGGCTGCAACGTGGTGGTCTTCACCACGGGGCGCGGGAGTTGTTTCGGTTGCAAGCCGGCGCCCTCCATTAAGGTCGCCACGAATACGCCGATGTACGAGCGGATGGTCGACGACATGGACATCAACGCGGGGGTGATCCTCGACGGCGTGCCGGTGGAGCAGGTGGGGCGCGAGGTTTTCGAGAAGATCATCGCGGTCGCCGGGGGCGAGAAGACCAAGAGCGAGGCACAGGGAGTGGGGGACGACGAGTTCGCGCCCTGGTCAATCGGACCGACGCTGTAGTCCGGTCACTCCGTGACCGGACGGGACGCGGGACTGCTCGCGATTTCAACGCCAGATAAACGCCTCGGTTCGCCCGCCGCTCCTCCAGAGGCCGATAAACAACTCCACGCGCACCCCGGCCAACAATTGCAAGTCGAAACCGCACGCTTACGAGCCGCGCAATGCAGGCAGCTTTGAGTCGCGGGTCCCCCCGCTACAGGGCCGGCGGAGGCCGGCTTGACCGATGGCCTCTTCCAGCGATTCAGTCATTCTCCCACCGACGCGGGGTCGGTGAAGAGCCGACGCCGCGACCAGACCCAATTGACGGATGCACCACCAGGAGTCGCCCACATGGGGCACCCACTTGCATCCCTTTTCGGTCGATCACTAGAATGCGATTCGATCGATGCAGGAATCAGTCGATGCCGTGAGCCAGGGACCGGGCTTCCACGCGGGCAGTCTGTTTGCAGGACACCGGATTCGATGTTGAAGGGGCCAGACCACCGCCGCCCGGCAGGCGACTGCGTTTCGAAGACGCCGGCGGGGGGCCAGCCATGGGCGTGATGCGGTTCGTGGTCCACCCCCAAAGTCTGCTGGCCGACTGGCCGGAGGTGCACCGCGCCTACATCAACGGCATCGATCAGGCCGCCTGGCCGACGCGCATCGAAGTCAGCGGGAACCAGATCATCTGTCGGCGGCAGAATTCGGACAGCGGCAAACTGAACATCACCTGGCCCGTCCCGGGCTTCGGTCGCCCGATGATGTCCACCGCTTCGCTCCCCGAGCGCGAAGAGCCGTATGTCCTCACCGTCGAGCTGGCCCGCGGAAAGATCGTCCAGGTCCGCAACCAGGTCGCCGTCTGGCAGGGGGGAGGGATGTCGATCCCCGACGATTTTCTTGCCCCGCACCGCCAGGCGCATCAGTTGCTCGCGCGTTGCGTCGCCGAGCAGCATCGCCCGGAGAAGGCTTCGGAAATCGCCCAGCAGGCGATTATCAGAGAGTGCCAGGCCGCCGAGGCGCTGACGCGGTCATACGTGTCGCAACGGCTCGAAGTGCGGCACCGGCAATATCCCCAGTTGCCGACCGTCCTCGGCTGCAGCCTGGGGGACAGCGCGCTCGCGCCCCGGCAGCAAGAGCAGTTTCTGCAGGCTTTCAACGGAGCAGCGATCCCGCTTCAATGGCGCTACATCGAACCCGAGGAGGGGAATTACCGCTGGGAAACCTACGACGCGCAGGTCGAATGGGCGATGGCCAACAACCTGCTTTTGCGCGGAGGTCCGCTGGTCGATCTGTCGCCGAACGGCCTCCCCCGCTGGCTGTCGCAATGGGACAACGACTACTGGAACCTGCAGAGTTTCGTGTGCGATTTCGTCGAAACGGCGATGTCGCGGTATCTGGGGCGGATCCGCATCTGGGAGGTCGCCGCGCGGCCCAACTCGGGCGGGGCCCTGGCGCTTACCGAAGAGAACCGCCTGACGCTGGTGGCGAAGATCTTGGAAGTGGCGCGGCAGGTCGATCCCGAAGGACAGTTCCTGATC
>JBLMWR010000962.1:0-3200 GCA_050257335.1 Deltaproteobacteria bacterium
CGCGCATTCGACCATCGCTATCCACATCCGCCGCAGTTGACATTGTCGACGCCGATGTTGTGACATCGCGGGTGCGTCCGTCCTATCAACCGCCAGTGCCGTAGCAGATACCCCAAGAGCAGAATTCCAGCGGCTGGCATTGGTACCCGCAGACGCCGCAGTTGAGGCCGTCAAACAAGATGTCGATGCACTGACCACCGCACAACGCAGTGCCTTCCCCGCAGTCATTGCAGATGCCCTGACTGCAATTGGGCGCCGATGCGGGGCAGACGTTGCCGCAGGCTCCGCAGTTGTCGGGATCCGAATCCAGGAACGTACATGTTCCGTTGCAATCGACCGCACCCGGGGCGCAGTCGTAAACGCACGTTCCGGAAATGCACGCGACCTCTTCGCCGGGGGGAGGCGGGTCGCACGCGGCGCCGCAAGCTCCGCAGTCGAAGACGTCATTGGCGAGATCGGCGCAGTAGCTGCCGCAGCAGGTTTCCCCAATGGCACCGCAGTTGTTACCGCAGGCCCCGCAGTTCGGGTCGGACGTCAGATTGCTGCACACTCCATTGCAAGATGCAACGGAGCAGCAGACGTAGCTGCCGCAGGAACCGCCGATGCGGCTGGTGTTGCCGTTACACGCCCGACAGGCGGTGAGGCACTGAGACTGCTGCGCCCGCGTGCCACACTTGCAGAAGGTTTTGCACGGGTCCGGGTTGCCCGCCGAGGCGGTTGCCAGCCCTAACGGGCCCAGCACCGCGCCGGCGAAAACGGCCCCCAGCCGCCGCAGCGATTCGCGGCGCGGCACCGACTCGCCCAATGACTTCGAGAATTCGTCGAACAGGTGGTCCATGATTGATCCCTTTCGTTGTGAATGTAAGCAGGGTTGGCTTCAGCCGACCCGTGGCAATGTTTCGTGTGGACTGAAGTCCACACTACGAGCTTTCGAACGCGCCGGCTGAAGCCGGGACTCCAGCAACAGGTTCCTCCGCCAGGGCCAGAATCGGCCCGACTCCTGCAGCAACATCGCTGGCGAGAATTCCCTGCTCGTCGATCAGGTACCCGATGGGGGTGGCGAACATCGCGTACTTGAGCGAGACCTCCCACTTCTTCTGCAGCACGACGGGATACGTCAGTCCGAGTTCGTCCGCCTTCGTGCGGTTCTCATCGATGTCTCCCCGGCTGATGACGAGGACCGCCAGATCCGACCGTTCCTCGTGAAGCTCCTGCAGCCCGGGGGCGAGTTCCTGACACGGGCCGCAGTGAGGATCAGAGAACACCAGCAGCACACGGCGTCCGCGGAAGTCCCCCAGCGACAGTTCCCCGCCGTCGATCCGCGGCAACCGGAAGGCGGGCGCTGCTTCGCCGGCCTTGAGTCCCTTGCGGTTCAACCGGCTGCCGGCCAGGGAGCGATAGTCCTTTTCTCCGTGCTTTGCCGAACCATTGGCCGACGCGTCGGAGCCATTCCGGTTCGCTGGGACTTTGTCTGGGGCTCTTTCCGCCAGTTTGAGCAGTGCCTCGGCTCCGATCGTCAATTCGCTGGAGATCCGGCCCTCCCTGTCGATGCGATAGCCCATGGGCGTCCCCCCGGCATGGAACTGCGCAGCGACTTCCATCTCTTTCTGCAGCAGCACCGGGCAACGAATCCCGTAGCGCCCGACAAGCTGAAGATTGTCCTGGAGATCGCCGGTGGTCACCACGAGCGGCACGGCCCGCCCGTTGTCGCCGTCGAGCGGCAGGTCCGCCAGATCGTCGGCCATCTTCGTGCAGAACCCGCATTTGGGATTGAAAAAGATGAGGAGCAGGTCTTTGCCGCGGAAGTCCGAGAGCTTGTGACGTTCGCCTGCCAGATCCGGCAGCTCGAAGTCCGGGGCGACAGTGCCAAACCGCAGGCCGCGCTCCTTTTTAGGTTTGTCATCACCGCGCGGCGCGAGGCGCTTGTCGATGGCCTCCAGCCGCAGCAGAATCCGCCCGTTCTGGCGGACAAGCTGATAACCGAGCCACGCGCCGACGGCAAGCAGCATCCACGGGAAAATCGTACTGAAAAAGAGGGTTGTCATCGAAGATCTCCCGGACTGAGGCGAGCGAACATGGCCAACATGTGGCTGGCAGGTGAACAATCTCGATACGTGTGAATCGTCCTGCTTTCGTCTACCATGGAATAGAAACGTAGAAACTATTGCCGGTGTGACGTCAGGGCTCGATCTCAACGGTTGCCTCGAGGTCGTTCTGTTTCGCGTAACCGGGCGTGAGGTATTCCATGTAGCGACGGTCGCCTTCCAGAAACGCCTTCCAGAAAGCGACTGTGTAGAGCTTGATCATCGGAACCATGATCTCCTCGGGAATCGCGGGTTGCGGCGTATAGGGTAAGTCGACCCCTCCGGCTCTGAACGGGGGATAATCTGTGAACCCGTCCCCGTCGGCATCAAGCGAGCGAATGGAGTTCACGCCCACACGGTCGCAGAAGTTGCGACCGCTGCCGGCGCCGACTCCAAGAACGGGAAACAGGATCTGGCCCTGATTCCATAAGGCGAACGCCCGTGCCGCGGCAGCATTCGTTGACGATAGGACCGTTAGCGGCTCGGGAATGCCCGGATCGGCCGACAATGCCTGTTCGCGCGTCTGGTCGATTTCGGAGCCCATGCCCGTGAGATAGTTGAAGTGCGTCGCATTGGGGCTCTGGACATAGATGCGCGGCGTGGCATCGACCGTCGCGTCGAACAAGGTGGGAACGGCAAGGCCATTTCTGCTTTGCAGCCCGCCCATGACCAGGTAGGGAACGGTCATGGTGCTGGCGTCATCCAGCGAATACTGCGACGCTGGCTCGTAGAGGAGCATGGCCTTGATTCTCGAGTCGGCCACGATCCCATTGGCGGTCCAGCCGGCCGCCGCGCCAATGGCTGCGGCCCCGCCTGAGGAGTGGCCCGAGATGCCGATCCTGTCTGGATCGATGCTGTCGGACAACAGGTCGCCGGCGTCGGCGCTGCGGGCGAGCAGGATGTCGATCACCAGGGACAAGTCGCGAACGCGGGTGACCGCGTTGGCGGAGTGCAACGCCACGACAGTGACGAACCCGTGACTGGCCATGATTTCGTGCAAGGGAAGCTGGGCGACCCGCTGGAAATCAGCTCCCGCGCTGCTGCCGCCATGATCGTGCACCACCAGCGGGAACCGTCCCGGCGCCGCCTGGGCGTCATGAACCGCGCCGAGCGGCG
>JBLMWR010000963.1:0-6865 GCA_050257335.1 Deltaproteobacteria bacterium
GGCTGTTTTTGACGGCCTCGACCGACTCGATCATCCCGACGCGCGGAAAGACCGGGCCGTCGACATTCAGCGGCAGATGATCGAGCGCGCCGCGCGGATTTGGGAGGTCGACGCCGCCAAAGTCAGCTACCAGGACGGGTGCATCATCGGCCCGGCGGGAAAGAAATTTACGTTTCGGGAACTGGCCGAGCAGATCAACAAAACGGGCGAGCCGATCGCCGGCAAGGGAACGGTTGATCCGGAAGGGTGTGGCGGGGCGTTCGCCACGCACCTCGTCGACGTCGAAGTCGATCCCGAGACGGGCAAGGTCGAGATTCTGCGGTACACGGCCTCTCAGGACGTGGGGACCGCCATCCACCCCAGTTACGTCGAAGGGCAGATCCAGGGGGGAGCGGTGCAGGGGATCGGCTGGGGGCTGAATGAAGAATACTTCTACGACGCGACCGGTACGATGCGCAACAGCACGTTCCTCGATTACCGCATGCCCACCTGCTACGACCTGCCGATGATCGATCCGATCATCGTCGAGGTGCCGAATCCGGGCCACCCGTACGGCGTGCGCGGCGTGGGAGAAGTGCCGATCGTGCCACCGCCCGCGGCGCTGGCCAACGCGATCTACCATGCGGTGAGCGTGCGGATGAAAGAGCTTCCGATGTCGCCGCCGCGCGTGCTCCACGAAATCTTGCAGAAGAAACGGCGGGGGTAGGGGTATCAATTCCTGCAGGTTTGCTCTTCCGGGCGGACCTCGACGGCCCGGAAGGGCCGTCCTGCGTTTGTCCATTTGGCATGATCAAGGTCTTCATCCCACCCCTGTTACGCGACGCCGCCGGTGGTCTCGAGCAGGTCGAAATCGACGCGGCAACGGTGCGGCAGGCGGTCGCCGCTCTCGAAGCGCGGTTCCCCGGCATGCGCGAGCGGCTGTGCGTCGGGGAGATGCTGCGGCCGGGTCTGTCTGTGGCCGTGAACGGCACCGTCAGCAGTCTGGGGCTGTTGCAGAAGGTCCCCGATGGCAGTGAAGTCCATTTCCTGCCGGCAGTCGGCGGAGGCTGATTATTTGCGGTTGGCGACTTTCGACTCAGCTTCCACGGGCAACCAGTCCGACTTGGGATAAGCCGGCAGGCGGACCAGGCGGGCGCTGGCGATGCGCGGCCGGGCCTCGACGCGCGTCCGCACCGGGGCACTTCGCCAGGCGACTTTCTCGTCGATGCTGATCGTGGGCGCCTTGCCGGCCCCCTCGCCATCCGGGTCAATCTTCGGCGTGCTCGGCCCTTTCTTGCTTTTCTTCGATGACCCGGAGCCCCCGGACTTCGAGCTCGACTCACTGCTGGTCGAGCTTGCGCCGGCGTCCACCGCTTTTTCGACCGGCCTGAAGCCGTCGTCATCGGCGTCCTGCAACGGGTTCGGCCTGTCGGAATCATTCAAGCCAGCATCGGAATCGGTCCGTCCGGTCGGCCCCGGTTCCGGCGCTCCTGTGCCGGTGTCCCCGGGAGCTGGTTCCGCGTACGTCTTCTTTTTCTCCTTCCACTGATCGTTCGGAACGGGCGCCAGCGTTCCGGGGGCTGTCGGGGCACAGCTTCCCGATTCACAGGGAGCACAGGCGACCCCGCCGCAGGGTGAGCATGTTGATCCGCAGGGTGAGCATGTTGATCCGCAAGGTGAGCATGTTGATCCGCAAGGAGAGCATGTCGAGCCGCAGGGTGAGCAGACCGGGCCACATGTCGAACAGCCGCCCCAACCGACCGGACCGTAATAGCTGGTGCCACATCCATACGGACCGCATCCCCCCATGCGCGGACCATAATAGTACGTCGAGTAACCGCCTCGGCAGGAGCCGCACGAACGGCCGAACAACCCGCAGCAGGCTTCGACATCGGTCGAAATCGAAGCCATTCCAAATGCGACTGTCGACAAAACGACCGTCAAAATCCACTTTGCGGCGGTGAATCTCATGGCGCTACCTTCGTACGTGGCGTCCCGTGCAGAACCGGCACAAGACGGGAAATGGGAATTCGTTTCCGACTTGATCCTTTGTAAACCTGCGTCGGGGGCCGTGTCAATGATTGAGTTCCCGTCAGCAGCGGATTCGCGTACGATGCGGACGCGCAGGCGTCACGAGGGTGTCCGGGGTGGAAATCTGCACCGGCTGGGAAAGCTGTCAGGCCCCCCGGATTTCCGTATTCCTGTAAAAACCGGCATGAGTTCCGCAGTTGGGCTCCCAGACGCGAAATTTCGACCCGCGACAGATTCTCGAGCAGTACTCCGCTCCTTATCGGCCCGACTCTGCGCAAGTCGCCCAGATTGCGCGAGGATTCAGCCGCGCGCTCGTCTGGCGAGTCGAAACGCCGGCGGGTCCGTGCGCCCTGCGGGCGATGGAGACCGCGTCTGTGAATCGGCATCGGCTTGCCGGCCTGCACCGGCTGGTCGCGCATGTGAGCTCCAGCGGCATGACGGAAGTCCCGGTCCCGATTGCAGGGCTCGACGGCTCCACATTCTTCGAGCGCCGGGGAAGTGTCTGGCAGCTCGAACCGTGGATGCCAGGGTCGGCGGATTATGCCGCCCACCCGAGCGACGTTCGCTTGCGCGCCGCACTGAGGTCCCTGGCCCGCTGGCATCGTGCGGCGGCGCGCTTTGTGGCGCGCGACGCCGAACGCGCCTGGTTCTTCTCGTCCGGGTCCGGTTCCTCTCCCGGCCTTGCCGAGCGCGCCGGCGAAATCGCCCGCTGGAACGATGAGAACTGTGGGCTGGTTCGGCAGCGACTCGCTGCCTCGCCGTGGAAGGAGTTCGCGGCGCTGGGCCGCGAAATTCTCAATCACTACCGGCGCGCGGCCCCCTCCGTCGCCGGGAAATTGAAACCGGGTCTCGAAGCGCGCGTCCCGCTGCAGCCCTGCCTGCGCGACGTCTGGCGCGATCATGTCCTGTTCACCGTAGATAAAGTCACCGGGCTGATCGACCCGCACGCCGCCCGCAGCGACTCGGTCGCCACCGACCTGGCGCGGCTCCTCGGTTCTCTTGTCGGCGATGACCGCCGCGCCTGGAACATCGGCCTCGAGGCCTATCAGGAAGTCCGGACTCTGTCCGTCACAGAACTGGCGCTCGTGGAGCTCTTCAACCAGACCGCCGTGCTCCTGGCCGGCATGACCTGGCTCGACTGGTACTGTCTGCAAGGGCGGGTCTTCGAAGACCGCGAAAAAATCATCGGCCGCCTGCGGGAGATCATCGCCCGGCTCAGCGTTCTCGCGTCGAGTTGACGACAATACAGGCTTGCTCCGCGGCGGGAAGTTTGCGAAACTTTTGCTGGTACAGGCGGCCACGGCGAACCTTGCCGTTCAGACCTCGTCCGAGAGAGGGACATTCCCCGTGAACGTGCTGATTGCCATTGATGGTTCCGATGTCTCCCGAAAAGCGGTCGCCTTCGCCGGGAAAATGCTCGGTCGGTGCGCCGAGCGCGACGTCGAGGTGACGTTGTTCCACGTTGTGGAAGCACTGCCCGAGTTTCTCCTTCCGCCCGGCGGTCAGGGCGGAGCCGCCGGATCTCTCCGTCAGGCCGCCGAGGAATGGGCCGAAACGAATCGCCTGGCCGGCGATCGACTTTTGTCCGAGAATCGCGAGGCCCTGATCCAGGCTGGAATTCCGGCGCCGGCGGTGCAGATCAAACTCGGCCGGAAGGAAGCGCGGCCCGAGGCGTCGCGCGTGGTGGCGGCCATCGCCATCATCGAGGAGATGCGGCAGGGGAATTACGATCTGGTCGTGATCGGCCGTCGCGGGACGTCGGCGACGATTCCTACGCTGATCGGCGGCGTCGCCGACAAAGTCGCCCGCGAGGCCTACGGGCGGACGCTGTGGATCGTGGATTAGACGACTTGGGCGCATTTTCCGGGAATTAACGGCCGGCGTGTGACGCGTCCGGCCGTTGCATGACAACAGCCGGGGCACTCGGCTTCGCCTCGCGGCTGAACAAACGGAGTAACTGCCGTAAGGCTACGACAAAAGTTCCAAGAGAACGTTGTCGTGCGGGTAAGGGTGGCCTTTGTGCTGGGTGAAGGCCTCGCCGTAGGCGACGCCGATTTCCTGACCGCGTTTGCCGCTCCATTTCTTGCAGCTTTCGAGATACTCGTCGATGCCGTGCTGCTTGAGGAGCCAGTTGCGCTGGCTGGCGTGGCAGGCAAGCATCTTGAGCTTGAGTTCGAAGGTGCTGGACACGTCGATGATGAACTCGGGCTCCTGCGGATTGCCGAAATAGTCGATTCCCTCAATGGCGTCGACGTAATACAGGTGGGGGATTCTGGCCAGCGTCGGGGCCGGTTCCCACTGGCAGGTGGCGTAGTTCGGAACAGGCGCTCCGAAGCAGGCATCGCGCACCAGTCGGCTGGTCATTTCATGATCGGCCATGTAATCGATCGGCGGGGCGGTAAGGACGACGTCGGGTCGCGCCCGGCGGACCGCTTCGGTCACCCGCCGCCGGCCGTCGTTATCGTGTACGATCCCCAGGTCGGGGAATTCCAGGCACACGTAATCGGCTCCCAGCAACTCCGCGGCCTGGCGGGCCTCGGCGCGGCGGACCCGCGAAATCTCGGCCGGTCCCAGTTCGGCGCTCCCGCAGTCCCCGGCCGTCATGGTGGCGATGGTGATCTGGCAACCGGCCTGTTTCAGGCGAGCCAGGGTGCCGGCGCATTGGAACTCGACGTCATCCGGATGCGCATGAATTGCCAGAATTCGCGGATTTGACGGGGTGGAGGGCATTGAAATCCCGGGTGCGGAGTAGTCTGACGCGAGCCGATGCGCTAAAATGTGGACTGGCGCCGGCTCTGCTGCTTTTCACGCGATTATAAGGACTACGTCCGTTCGATGGCCACCGTTCGCACTGCTCCCCGTTCGAAGTCCGCCGTTTCTTCGCAATACCTGCGGAATACGAAAATCCCGTCGTTGATGTTCCACAACGTGGCCGAGGTCGACAAGCATGTCGCGCTGGTGGTGGAAAGCCTGATCCGCGAAAACAATTCGGCGGGGGCGCCCACCGTGCTGGGGCTTCCGACCGGTTCGACGCCGATCGGCGTCTACCGCGAGTTGATTCGCCTGCACAAGGAAGAAGGGCTCGACTTCTCGCAGGTAATCACGTTCAACCTCGACGAGTATTATCCGATGTCGCCGGGTTCGATCCACAGCTACAACCGCTGGATGCGCGCCAATTTCTTCGACCATGTCAACATTCCCGAAGAGAACATTAACATCCCCCGCGGGGACCTGCCACCGGAAGATGTCGATGCGTTCTGCGAAGAATACGAGCACGCCATTGCGCGTGTCGGCGGAATTCAGTTGCAGCTTCTGGGGATCGGGCGCACGGGGCACATCGGCTTCAACGAACCGGGGAGCTTTCGCAACAGCCGGACGCGCCTCGTGACGCTCGATCCGCAGACCCGGTCCGACGCCGCCAGCAGCTTTTTCGGCGAGGAGAACGTGCCGCTGCAGGCGATCACGATGGGGGTGGAAACGATCCTGGCGGCCAGGAAAATCATCATCATGGCCCTCGGGGAACATAAAGCCCCGGTGGTGCGGCAGGCGGTCGAAGGCGACGTCACCGAAGAAGTCACGGCCAGCTTCTTGCAGCAGCACCCGCACGCGGTGTTCGTCGTCGACGAAGCCGCCGCCAGCCAGTTGACCGCCGTCGAAACGCCCTGGCTCGTCGGCCGTGTTCACTGGACGCCGAAGCTCGAAAAACTCGCCGTGATCTGGCTGGCTCAGAAGACCGCCAAGCCGCTTCAGAAACTGTGCCGATCCGATTTCATGGAACACCGCCTGCACGAATTGCTGCGGGAAAAAGGTCCGATCGAGGCGGTGCGGCAACGGGCTTTTGACAGCCTGCTGAACGGAATCTGCACGAAACCGGCGGGCGAGCAGCGGCAGACGGTGCTGGTTTTCAGTCCGCATCCCGACGACGACGTAATTTCCATGGGGGGGACGCTCATCACGCTCGCCGACCAGGGCCACGACGTGCACATTGCCTATCAGACCAGCGGCAACATCGCCGTGCACGATCACGACGCGCTCCGGCACATCGACTTCGTCCGCCAGATCCATGTGCTGTTCGGTCTCGAAACCGACCACACGCGCGAGCTGGACCGCCGCATGCGTGAAGCTATTGCCCACAAAAGGCCGGGCGAGCCCGACCTGGACGAGGTGCAGCAGATCAAAGCGCTGATCCGCCAGACCGAAGCCACGACGGCGGCCGCCAAGGCGGGCGTACCGCGAGACAAACTGCACTTTCTCAACCTTCCCTTTTACCAGACGGGCAAGGTCGAGAAGGCGCCCATCACCGACGCCGACGTCGAGATCATCGCCCGCCTGCTCCGCCAGCTTCAGCCGGTGCAGATCTACGTGGCCGGCGACCTGTCGGACCCGCACGGTACGCACCGCATGTGTGCCCGGGCCGTCATTCAGGCCCTCGAATGCGTCGCGTCCGAAGGACTGACCCCCGAAGTCTGGCTGTACCGGGGCGCCTGGCAGGAGTACGAACCGCACGAGATCGAACGGGCCGTCCCGTTAAGCCCCGAACTGGTCGAACGCAAGAAGCAGGCGATTTTCCGGCACGAGTCGCAGAAGGACGCGCCGCTGTTTCCGGGTTCCGACAAACGCGAGTTCTGGGTGCGGGCCGAAGAACGGACGAAGCACACCGCCGCCATTTACAACCAGCTCGGGCTGCCGGAGTTTTATGCCCTGGAAGCCTTCGTGCGGTACAGCGGGCAGTTGTAGTCGCCAGATGAGTTCTGGAGGATTGATAATGAGCTCGCGACCCGAGCAGGTTCTTCAAGCAGCAATGTCCCTGGGAAGAAGTGAAGGCGCACGCCGGCAATAGGCCGCAGTCGCATGG
>JBLMWR010000964.1:0-4232 GCA_050257335.1 Deltaproteobacteria bacterium
CAATCGGGCCGTCGACCACAACCAGCGTCAGTCCCTGGGTGTTGATCATCCAGCGCCGGGAGGAATCGGCTTGCGCTTTCGAAAGCTCCTTTTTCGAGTCGGCGAGTTTTTGGGATTGGTCCCACTTGCGCAGCGACCATTCGGCGGCGGAGTGCACGCCGGGATCGGGGTCGGAGCGGAAGAGCTTCTGCAACCGCTCGATGTGGGCTTCGCGGTCGCTCTCGGAAAGCTTGTCGAGCGGCGTTTGACCAAGGGCCAGGACGAGTGCCGCGCGCACGGACGGGTCGGGCTCGCGCTCCAATTGGCCGGCCAGAACCCGGGGATCGCTTCCGGCGGCGGTCAGGCGCTGAATAAGATCGGTTCGCACCCGGGGATCGGGATTGGCCTTCAGAAAGCGGAAGGCCGGGTCGGGCTGCTTCAGACGCAACAGCCCCACCGCGGCGCTCGATTGCCGCTGCGCCAACTGGTCGCGCTGCTTCTGGCTGACGATCGGACGATGCCAGACCGACGCCGTGCCCGGAACGCTCGCGCCGGCGGGCAGACCGGCGTCGAGGGCGACGGGGCGCCAACCCTGTTCGGCAAATTCCCGGCAGGCGGCCAGATGGGCCTGCGGGGCCAACCCGTGCAGTTCGCGCGATTCGAATTCGGTGCTCGACTGCATCGCCAGCCAGAGGTGCCAATCCAAGCTCCGAACCGTTCTCTGAAATCCCGGGTGATCACGCAGCGGATAAAACCACCAGGATGTCAGCAGTTCCCGGCGAACAGCTTCGGTCCATTCGGCGCCGACCGCACGTTGCATCCGCTTCGAGAGAAATTCCACAGCACGATCGGCGCAGGACCTGGCCCGGTCGGGGGCTTTGTCGGCGAGGATGAACGCGGTCAGTGCATAGGCCGGCGAGGCCCCGTGGAATCTGAGTTCATTGCCGTCGTCGGTGCCGGCAATGGCCGCCTCGACGCGTTGCAGGGCTTGTTCGTGCTCACCGAGGCAGGCGGAGGCGGCCGTATCGACCCACAGTTTCCGCCGAGCGTTTGTTTCGGTCGTCAGAAACGTTTCCAATTCGCGGCGGGCCGCTTCGAATTCTCCGGCACGGGCGAGCCGGATCGGCGCGATCTGGTCGAGTTCGTATTCCACCTCGAGCCTTTGGACCCGCGGGTGGTCGAGGACGGGCGCAATCAGCGGGTGCTGTCTGAACCAGGGGTTTTTTCGGTCTCCATTCCGAACCGATTCTTCGAGCGCGGCGATTGCTTTCTCGGTCAACAGGCGCGTCTTCTCCGGATCCCCCTTTCCGGCGTACCCGGCCGCAAAACCAAGAACCTCGGCCAGGTCGTTGCGTTTCGGTCCCCGCAGCCGGATGAACTCCTCGAACGACAGCAACTCTTCCTCGGCCCGCGGAGTGAAAACAGCGGCGAGGGCGCGGCGCTTTCTGTCACCGATCTGGTCGCCGGGATTGGCCGCCAGATCCTCCGTCATGTAGCGCTCAGCGTCTTCAATGCGTCCCAGGCGCGCGGCGGCGAGGACGCGAAATTCGCGAATACGAGCCATTTTCCACTTGTTGGGCTGCGGCTCGCCTCCCTTGTCGATGTACTGTGTGGCGTCGCGGATCACCTCCTCGTCGCGGATCAGGCGAAAGTTGAGTGCGCACCGTTCAAACCACGCTCCGAGGTTCTCCGGGTTGGCCGCGATCTCTTTCGCGCGTTGGTCAAGCTGGGCGAGGAAGGTGTTGCGCCGAATGTCGGCCAATGAGCCGACCCGTGTGGGAACCAGATCGACGGTGAGCTGCAATTTGCCGGCGTACTCGCCGGCGAGGGCCGCTTCGTAGGCCGCGGAGTTGTAGATTGCCGAACTTCGCGCCGAGACACCCTTCCAGAACACGGCCGCGACCGCATGTTGCGGTTCGGGAGGGGAGGCTCGACCGGGCGTGTGGCGAAAATCCGCGGAAACGACGGAGAATCCGTTGCCCGTTTGCGTCTGCACGAACCCCTCCCATGGCGCCGCGCCGGGACCGATGTAGGCGATCGCTTCGGGATCCTCCGGGTGGCGCGACGTCCAGAGCGCTACGTGGGCCGTTTTTCCCTCGGCTGCGTCGTAGGCAGCCAGATCGACCAGCAGGTCGGCGGTCATTTGCTCGCCGGCGACCTGCTTTTTCAGCTCCTCCTCGCTCAGGCCGCGGTCGAGCCTGAAGTCGCGCCCGTCGCGAGCCCACAACGCCGACACCAGAACCTCTGCTCCCGTGCGATAGGGGCGAACGCGGGTCGGTCGATAGCCGGCAGTCCGCAAACTTTCAGCCAGTGCGTCGAACTCGCTGAACGGCAACGTCTGACAGAAGGCGAACCGCTCGGCGATCATTCCGGCGGCGGCTTCGATGGCCCGGACCGTTTCCGCCGCGGGAGGCGGATTTGCGGTCGACGTTTGCTCAGTCCAGCTCGCGCGCAGTTTCTGAGGTTCATTCGCCAGCTCCGCCTGCAGCAGCGGAACCGCCTGATCGGCCAGGCTCGTCAGTTTGTCGATGACGACGGCCTGGCGCGAGGGATTCCCCCCCTCCAGGAGTACCTCGGTGAGCACATCGGCGCGGCCGGAGGCGTACTCGACGAGGATGTTGCCGGCGATCGTCCGTTCCGATTCGTTCAATTTCTCGTCGCGGGACCGTTCGCGCAGCGGCGCGAGCAGGACGGCGGAAGCCGGTGCCAGTTCGCGGATGAGCCAGTTGAAGCGCGTCGGGTCGGCGACAGCGGCCCGGTGCAGGCGTTCCGCCACAGGGGTCGCCAGCGCTTCCCAACGCGGTTTGCCGCCCGTTTTCCCCGGTGGTGCGTACCGCGCCAGCAACATCGCGGCCCGCAGCCGATGCTCGTCGGTCTCCGCCTGGTCGTCGACCAGTTTCCACAATCTGTCTGTCACAAGGTCGCTGTGCCCGGTGAGAGCGCCGGCGATGACCGCCCATGTCTCCTGATCGGTGTCGAGCGCCGACCGAAGCAATGGTTCTGCCTGCTCGGCATCGACCGGCAGCAGTCCCAGCCGCGCGTGCAGCAGTTCCTGAGTACCTGGTCCTGCGGAATCAATCGTGGCGCGCAGCAGGGGATCGACAAAGCGACGGTGGGGCGAGAGGTCGTTGATCACCTGCGGCACGTCGGACACGCGGGAGAACATCAGCCGATCAAATGTGATCCGGGCCTGAACGTAATGATACCCCTCGGACGCTCCCCAACCGGACAGGACCAGACAGACGGCCAGGAGCAGCGCGCGAATTCCGTGATAGCGCCGCGCGGAGCGCATCATCGTCCGCTCCGACGCCGTCCAGTCTCGAGGGCTTGTGAGCGTCCGGATCCGCAGCCACTGCCACCAGGAAGGAAGGTATCGCCGCGACGGATGCGAGCGCCACACGTCGGCCTTTCCAGCGAGCAACAATTCCGCGCGTCCGCGGCGCGTTTCCTGCTGGCGGCGGACCAGCCAGCGACGGATGGAAGGGACGAGAAAATCGTGCGTCAATTGATAGTACTGGCCCGATCGCCGCGGAACAGAGGCATCAAGCGGCGGGGTCTCTTCGGAAGCCTCCTCGGGGTCGGCGGGAGTCAGCAGGCGCAATTCGGAGTCGAGGATCTGCAGGAGTTCCTGAAACTCGGAGTCCTGACCGACGTATCCCGAAGCGGCCTGCAATTCCTCCAGGGAGCGCATCTGACCTTTGATATCGGCTCCCGGATCGGGAAGCAGCAGCTTCAGGACGGCGCGCGCGGCCCGCTGGTGCTTTCGATGCACGGGGGGCGAATGCGGGCTGCTGAAGGTTTCTTCCAGAAAGGCCAGCCCGATTCCCGCCGTCCCTCCCACTTCTACGAGCGTGGCCGGGATCCAGGGCTTCTGCTTGATCATATCGGCGAACAGCGCCAACTGCACCGAGACTACCTTTCCGTCGCGCAACAGCCCCGCGATCGCTTTTTCGAGAAATTGTTTTTCCGCCGCGCTCATCTCCGATTCCGTGGCCGGCAGGCTGCCGTATGCGCGGCCGAATGCGATCAGCACCTTGCGGGCGTGTTGCGGGCCGAACAGGTCAACCGCGGCGGTATTTTCGTGCTGCACCAGCCGCACTTCCAGGCCGTGCATGAACCGTGTCACGGCCATCCAGAAGTCGTCGCGGACCATGACCACGCCTTGCACGCGGCGGCCGTCGCATTGCCGCAGCGCGCGGGTCAGCTCCGGCTGCTCGTTGTCGCGGTTGGCGTGCAGCCATTGCTCGAATTGG
>JBLMWR010000965.1:0-3838 GCA_050257335.1 Deltaproteobacteria bacterium
AGATCTATTTCGGGACGAAGCAGGGATACCCGACGGCGACCGAAAAGCGCGAGGATTATCCGGGCGGTTATCCCATGGTCTACGACCCGGCCACGGGGAAGACGCAGGTCTACCCGATTCCCGTCCCCCACCACGGCATCAACAGCATCACGCCCGATGAATCGCGGGGCGTGGCGTACATTTCGACCTGCTCCGACCATCGCCCCGGCCCGGGCGAAAACTCAATTTTCCTGATCCTCGATCTGAAAACCGGCAAATACCGCGAGTTGATGGATACCCAGCACTTCTACGGCTTTATCGTCGTCGATGACAAGGGCCGGGCCTATCATCCGATTCTCGGAGGAGACATCGCCCGCTACGATCCGGCCTCTGACAAACTTGAGCGGTTGAAGCAAACGATTGACGGCGCGCCGCCCACACCCGAATCGCGGTTGGCGCTCGACCCGCCCGATCCCCTGAACTGGGACATCACCCCCGACGGCAAGACTTTGTATTGCGTCCCGATGAGCGGAAACCTTCTCTTCAGTTATGACCTGATGGCCACCGGCGACACGCTTTCCGGGCGGTACCTGGGGCCGCTGGTCCCAGGAGCCAAAGGAACCGACTGCCGGGCCTTATGCGTTGGTCCCAGAGGCGATGTCTATGCCGCCGTCACCGAATCGGGCTCGAGCGAGGGGGTGCCGTGGCTGCCACATCTGGTGCGGTATCGCGCCGGCGAGGAGGCGCCCGTCGATCTGGGAGCGGTTTCGATCGGCAATCCGGACTTCACGGAGTTCACCGGCAAGGACGGGAAGGCGCTTCCGTTCCACGGCGGGTTCGTCAAGCTCAAGGACGGCACGACGACCACTCAATACGTCCTGATGGGAGTGGCCCAGGGACGTGACGGCGCGGTGAATATCCTGGCGCTGCACCCCTATTCGGTCCTGCGGGTGGTTCCGGATTGAGGCACCGAAACCGTCAAGAATCGGGAGTGGTGATGCGACCAGCCGGTGCATTGACTTCATAGGGGCGGAGCCGCCGCATTCCGAGGTTGCAGCGCGCCGGATGGCCCGCCGGGCACCGACGGAATGAGCGTTGGTCCGTCAGGGCGGCTGGGCCACCCTCCCCAGTCTCCCCCACCGCGGCTAAACGGACGAGCGCCGCCATGCCCTTCCCGATGGTCCGGCCGTCCCACCCCGCCCGTTTGTCCGCGCGGGCGCCGCGGACGGCGTGTCGCTACGGATGGCAGGCTCAGCACGTTGCGCGGCGTCCGCCATTCATGTCATCCATTTTCCATGCTCTGCGCCTGGCTCTCAGTTCCCCCAGATTGCGGCTGTCAAAAGACCATGAACAGAAACGACTTGCGTCATGCCGGCCGGAATTGTGTGATTACCTTGCCACATCCGACTGAAGCAGAATATTAAAGTTTGCCGATAAAGACGAGGAGGTTGAGTTTAACGGTTGTGCCGGCCTGTGTCCGGATCTGGGCAGGACGGCCTGAAATACCTGAAGTTCCACATTCATCGCGTCGGGAGATCTCCCTTTGCAAGCTCTCGTTCAGCTTCGACGGTCGTATTCGATCGGGTTGGGAATCTTCGCCGTCGCCCTGCCGTTTTTCGTTCTGTCGATGGACTCGTCGGCCGCGGGCGCGAAGGCGCCTCCCCACACGGTGAACGCCGCCGAGCCTACGGTGGCGATGTCGGAGACTGAAGAGACGACCGACGCGAAGGAGATCCGTACGCGGAAGAACATCAAGCTGAATTACGTGTCTGCGTCGTGGGTGAAAATCTTGCGCGACTTTGCCGAGGCCACGCAGACCGAGCTCGTCGCCGATCGCGTCCCCGGAAGAAAGTACAGCCGCTGGGACATGAAGTCGTACACCCGCGACGAAGCGCTCGCGATCTTGAACGAAGAGCTGCAGGCGATGAACTTCCGGCTGCAATTCAAGGGGCATTACCTGGTTCTGACCGAGTTGCACGAAATGCGGCACGAGTATTCGCCGGCTGTTTTGCGCGGGAACAGGCAGGAACCGGCGGCCTCGCCCGACACCGGTGTACAGACGGCTGCAGCGCAGATTGAAGAAGAGCCGGCACACCACAAGGTGCGCGTGGCGCCGCGAGAATCCGGCCGACCCCGCCCGATTGCAAGGCCCACTCAGTCGCCGCGAGGCCGGAAGATTCAGCAGGTTTCCGGCGAGGTGGATTCCCGATCCGAGGCGGAGCTGGACGCAGCCCCTGAACCGCAGCCTCCGGTCGTGACCATGGTCCGCCTGAAAGCGCGCGATGCCGTGGCCGTCTCGAAAATCATCTACAAAGCGTTCAAGCCCCAGGCTGAGCTGACCGACGACGGTCCCCGCGGCCTGCAGGGGTTCCTCGTTCGCCGGGAGACGGCGGCTGAGGCGGGCCGGAAAGGAACGCGGGGCCAGGCGGGCGATCCCCCGGTCCGCTTCTCGATCGGGATTGACGAAAAGAAAAACCAGTTGGCCATTGAAAACGCGCCGGAGGAAACGAAGGCGATCATCCGGCTGGTGAAGGCTCTCGACGTGGAACCGCCCGCGCCGCAGATGACCGTGCGGGCCGTCGCCGTCACCAAAGATGCCGGCAAACTTGCCGCCGCGCTGCAGCCCGAACTTGACCGGCTTTCCAGCGCGACTCGGAAGCTGGCCCGCCAGACGGCGCAGCGCAACGACGACGAAGGCGAGCGGGACTCTGACGAGGTTCCTCCGCGCACCGAAGAGCGGTCCGTCCTGGAGCGTCCCGGAATGCGCCGCGCCGAGTCGCGCAGCCAGCCCGAGACCCGCGGCCAGACTCCCAATGTTCCCGAGGCGCTCAGCCGGAGCATCAAAGGGGACGTCAAGGTCGAGTCGATTCCCGAGCTGGGAGTGCTGGTGATCACCGGAAACGACCAGGACGTGCAGTCGGTGATGGCGGTGATTCAGGAAATCGAGCGGCTCAGCGCCGGAACGGCGCCGGAAGTGCGGGTGGCGTTTCTCAGGCACGTCTCCAGCGAGGCCCTGGCAGCGCTTCTGACCAGCGTTTACGAGCGGCTGGGAACGGTGCGCACCGCCACGGTGCAGCAGTCGCAGGCGATCACGGTGTTTCCCGTATCGCGCCCGAACGCCGTGCTGATCGTGGCTTCGAAAGCCGACATGGCGGCGGTTTACGAGCTCATCGACGAATTGGACCAGCCGAGCGATCCGGCGAGCGAATTTCACGTCTTCCGGCTGAAAAACGCCGTTCCGTCGCAGGTGGTCGAAAAGGTGCAGGCCCTGTATCCGCAGCAGCAGGCGCCGGGAGCGGGCCAGCAGCAGGCCGGACAGGTGGGGCTCGTTCCGCGGGTGCGGATCATCGACGACCTGCGGACCAACTCGGTGATCGTGCAGGCCCGTCCGCGCGACATGAAAGAGGTCTCGCTGCTGATTGCCGACCTCGACGCACCCGATTCCGATTCGGTGAATCAGGTGCGGTTTTTCCAGCTCAAGAACGCAGTCGCCGACGAAGTGGCCGCCACGGTCTCGCAGGCGATCCAGAACGTGCTGGCGCCGGCCCGGGCCGTCACCGCGCAGGGACAGGGCCAGGCGGCGGGGCAATTCGGCGCCGCCCAGCCGGCGGCTGGCGCCGCCGCGGCCGGCCAGGGCGCGGCCGAGCTGCGCGAGGTGAAATCGACAATCCTCAAATTCCTCGAAGAGGAGGGGGAAGAGCTGCGCGAACTCCGCTCCGGGATTCTGGCCGACATCCGCATGACCGCCGACATCCGGACCAACACCGTCGTCGTGACGGCGCCCGAAGAGAGCATGGAGCTGGTGGCGGCCCTCATCAAGCGGCTCGACAAGCCGGCCGCCGCCGTCGCCGAGATCAAG
>JBLMWR010000966.1:0-3684 GCA_050257335.1 Deltaproteobacteria bacterium
TTATATTTCACCCGGACTTCGGCGGAGGGGCCGACGAAGCGGTGGACGAGGGCTTCGACCTGCTCGCGGGTCTGGGTGTGGATCTGCTCCATCGTTTCCGGGGGAAGGCTGTTCTTGCGGGCCTGGTCGTAGATCTCCTTGCGCGCGAGGCCCAGGTAATATTCGCCGGCCTGCGACCGGAAGCGGGTGCCGGTCACCTCCACGACTTCCTCGACCGGACGGCTGCCGTCCACTTCCGTCGCGATTCGCGTAGGGCGCGGGATCGTGACCTCGTACAGGCCCAGGATGTTCCCCATGCGAATTGCCCCGGGATCGAGCCCGGCCAGATCGACGCCGTACACGTAGCGGACGGGGGCCTCGACCTGGGCCGATGCGGTCCCCCGCCAGCGCTCGTCGCGGACTTTCGTGCGGACCTTGGAATTGACGATGACCGTTACCAGCTTCAGCGCCCGCGTCGTTTCGACGACTTCGGCCAGGGGCCGCAGTTTGCCGGTTTCGTCGAGCTGCGCTTCGACGCGGCTGGTGGAGACCACTTCCTTCTGCTGCGCGTGCATGTAATATGCGAGCCCGCCGAAGAGCGCGCCGCCAAGCAAGAGCGTTGACCACGGCCAGCGCCCTTTTGCGGCCGGCGCAGCCGGGGGGCTCGCGGAAGCAGTTTCGTTCATGGGAAGGCCCTCGCTGGAAATCATACCACTCTGGTTCAACCGGGTGTAGGCGGCTTGCCGCGCGTGGGGCGGGCTTCCGTCCGTGGGGCGGGCTTCCTCAGCCCGCCCGCGAGGAATGTGAAACAGAAAGTATGTAACCATTTAAGAAAAGACTCGCGCGGCTGTTCTCAGACACATCCGGTCTGCCCGACTCGTGGGTGAGTGACGGGCGGGCTGAGGAAGCCCGCCCCACGGCGTGCACGTCCGCCGCCGATCCTTTCGTTTCCATCAGGGACACGGCATACTGGGAATGCGCTGGCCGCCGACCATCCGGAACCCGATGATCCCCAACTCTCGACCCACCTGCGCGCGGTATCTGCTCCTGGTTTTTCTGGGGTCGCTGGCGTTCATCCTCTATCTCGACCGCGTCTGCATCAGCAAGGCCGAGGTGTCGATCCGCACCGAGCTGGGGCTGTCGAAGACGCAGATGGGGTTCGTCTTCGGGGCTTTCACGATCGCCTACGGCCTGTTCGAAGTCGTGACGGGGCGCTGGGGTGACCGTTACGGGTCGCGGGGGGTGCTGACGCGGATCGTCATCTGGTGGTCGGCGTTCACGGCCCTCACCGGGGCCGTCCCGAAATTCGCCTGGAGCACCGGCCTGTACTGGCCGTGGCAGGATGCGGAAGGAAGTCCGATCCCCGCGCTGGTTGACAGCTTTCTGCTGCTGGTGGTCGTCCGCTTTCTGTTCGGGGCCGGGGAGGCCGGCGCGCTTCCCAACAATGCCCGGGTCGTGGCCCGCTGGTTCCCGCTGCGCGAGCGGGGCCTCGTTCAGGGAGTGGTGTTGACCTCGATGCAGCTCGGCGCGGCGAGCTCGTCGATCGTGGCGGGCTGGTTGATCGCCAACGTCGGCTGGCGCGAGTCATTTTCGGTATTCGGCGCCATCGGGGCCGTCTGGGCCGGCCTCTTTTACTGGTGGTTCCGCGACGATCCGGCCGAACACCCGGCGGTCAACGCTCAGGAATTGCAACTGATCCGGACGGCGGGGACCCGGGCGCCGGGGGCCGGCGAGCACCCGCCGATCCCGTGGAAGAACGTTCTGTCGAGCCCCACGGTGTGGCTGCTGGGGCTCATGATGAACTGCAGTGCGTTCGCCTCCTATATGTATATGTCGTGGCTGCCGACGTACCTGCAGGAGGGACGCGGCGTCCCCGAACTCGAGGTTCGCTGGATGGCGTCGCTGGTGCTGACCGGAGGGGCGGTCGGGTCATTCTGCGGCGGCTGGCTCAGCGGCGGGATCGAACGCTGGACGGGGGAGCGGCGCTGGGGGCGGCGACTGATGGGGTTCGGTTTCGTCGCGGTGGCGGCATTATTCCTCGGCGGGAGCGTCTACTGCGAATCGCCCCTGGCGGCCACTCTGTGCGCCGCCGCGGCGTGCGGCTGCGCGCAGTCGCAACTTGCCAACTGGTGGTCGGTGGTGATGGCGATCAGCGGCCGGCATCTGGGGGCCCTGTTCGGCCTGATGAATTCGATGGGGGTCATCGGCGCTTTCGCCTCGCCGATTTTCTTCGGGCGGTTCGTCGACTGGCGCGAGGCGCAGGGGTTCTTGGAGCGCGCGGCCTGGGACCCGGCGTTCTTTCTCTACGCCGGCATCCTCTTCGCCGGCGCCTGCTGCTGGCTCTTCATCAACCCCACCCGTTCGGTGGTGGGGGAGGATTGACCATGTAGCTTCGTGGCGATGGCGTCTTTTTGCTGGGTCGCCTGTGCGGCAACGGTGCTCGTTCCGAAATCGGACTTGCCCGGTTCCGATCCTCCCTGAGACTTACGTCAATTCCGGCCGCCTCCCCAAAAGTGCAATCGGGACGCAAAGGGAGAAAAGTTTCCCGATTCAACATTGTTACCCCCCGCCGGGATAAAGGTGCGCGATCAAGTCGCCTCACCGGTCAGGCTGGGAAACCTACCTCACGGGAGGGGAAGCGGCGTTCGCGGCCACGATTGTCGCATTGCGGACAAGCCCCTCGCGGCCGGGGCGCGCCAGGGCCGTTGCGCCGAAGCGCCGGCGGAATTCTTCTTCGGTAAGCGTCAGCAATTCAGCGGCATCGACGGTTTGCAGATCGGGCTGCGGCTGTAAGGCGGGTTCGCTGGTAACGGGGGCCTTAGTGTTCCAGGGGCAGACTTCCTGGCAGATGTCGCAGCCGAACAGCCAGTCCCCCATGCCGGCGTGCAGCTCCTCCGGAATCGGCCCGCGGTGCTCGATCGTCAGGTAGGCGATACAGCGGCGGGCGTCGAGGACGTACGGTTCGACGAACGCCTTCGTCGGACAGGCTTCCAGGCAGCGGGTGCAGGTGCCGCAGTGCGAAGCAGCGTGCGGGTCGTCGTATTCGAGCGCGATATCCACCAGAAGCGCCGCGAGGAAGAACCAGCTTCCCAGGCGCCTGTTGATGAGCATGGTGTTTTTGCCGAACCATCCCAGCCCGGCAAGCTGCGCGAAATCGCGCTCCAGGAGCGGGGCCGTGTCGACGACCCCGCGGGCTTTCGCGCCGGGAGCTTCGCGGCGCAGGAACTGCGCAAGGTCACGGAGTTTCTCGCGGATGACGTCGTGATAGTCCGCGCTCCCCAGCGCGTAGCGGGCGATGCGGGCCGGGACCGCCGGCGTGCTGTGATCGTCGCCGGCCCCCCGCCCGCGAGCCGAGCCTGCCTCTTCGCGCCGATCGTCCTCGCGCCGGGCCGGCGGCCGCGTATTGTAATTGATCCCCAGCATGACGACGCTGCGGGCCCCGTCGAGGACGTGCTTCGGGTGCGCGTACGCCTCTTCGCGGCGTTCGAGGTACTCCATCTGGCCGGCGTATCCGCGGTCGAGCCACTCGACGAAGTCATGAATCCCGGCGGGAGTCACCGCCGGGGCGATGCCGACCAGCTCGAACCCCAGCCGGCGGGCTTCAGTTTTCAGCGCGGCGCCAAGGCCGGGGGGAGGATCGGCGACCGGCGCGGCGCTCGTCATGACGGGAAAGCGGTGGTCCGTCATATCAGGATTGCACCTGAC
>JBLMWR010000967.1:0-3885 GCA_050257335.1 Deltaproteobacteria bacterium
GCAGCAGCCTCTCTGCCTGCCACGCGGTGAGGAAACCGCGCTCGACGAGCTTTCGGGCCAGCTCGGAGGGGGTGGGGCGAACGGGCTCGGCACCGTCGATCGCAGTGTCGTTGCCCGGCGCGCCGCCGGCCGGAGCGCCGGTCGCCTCGCGGCGCACAATCTTCCATTGCTCCGGGGTAAGGAGGTTGCTTTTTTGCAGGTTGCGGAGGAATTCGTCCACACCCGCCATTCTAAGCGCCTGCGCAGAAAATGACTAAACCCGAATGACGAATGTCCATAGAAATCCGAAACTAGAATGACGAAACGTGCTCTGTTGGGGGTGCATGCGTCATGCAGGCGGTGGGCCAAGGGTGGCGCGGTCCAACTCCCGTTTCTTGGCACTCCCGACATCCCCTCCCTATAATGTGGTTTCCGCCGAAGGTGACGTTCCGTAACGTTTGTGCCTTTTTGAGTTCTGGTTTTGCACATTTTTTCAGACATTCGGATTTCGTCCTTCGGATTTCGTTCCCGGCGCGCCGGGATCCGTCATTAGACAATTGCTATTGGGAGTCTCTGTTTTGCTCGCCGGCCCTATTTTCAGCCGTGAAGTTCTCACGTCGCCGCGCCAGCCGCGGCATTTTATTCTCCGCTGCGGCTACGTCCTGGCCCTCTTCGTGCTGATGTACACGGCCAGTCAGGCGACCTTCGGCTGGCAACAGGTGAGCAGCATCGGCGAAATCTCGCGGTTCGGTAGCCTCTTGTTTCAGCTCTTTTCGATGGTGCAACTGGCCCTGGTTCTCTTCTTCGCGCCGTTGTTTGCCGCCAGCCGCGTCGCTCAGGAGAAAGACCGACAGACCCTGGTGTTGTTGCTCATGACCGACCTCCGGGACCGGGAGCTGGTGTTCGGCAAGTTGCTCGCCAGTCTGCTGCCGGTGGGGGTCTTGCTCGTCGCGTCGGCACCGGTCTTTGCGCTGATCATGCTGCTGGGAGGCGTTTCGCTGGAGCAGATCGGCTGGTCGCTGGCCCTTTGTGCGGCCACGGGCCTGGCTGCCGGAAGCTGGGGATCGCTGGTCGCCTTCTGGCGCGAGAAGACGTTTCAGACGCTGGCGATCAGCGTGCTGGGGCTGGTGCTCTTTATCGGCGTTGCCGAAGCCGGAGTGGGGATTCTGGGAAACGGCTCGGCGGCCGGGTGGTGGCTCGCCTGCTTCGACCCGTTCCGGGGGATGTTGCTGGTGCTCGATCCTCTGGCCGCACAACCCGACGGCAAAATCGCCTCCGTTCCCGCGTTACCCTTCGTCGGCGCCATGTGCCTGCTGGCCGTGCTGACGAATGCCGTGGCCGTGCTGCGGCTGCGGATCTGGAACCCGTCGCGAACATTTATCGATCCGCACAAGGAAACGGCGGGAGCTGACGCCGCCGTCCGGAGCGCGACCCGCAACATCTGGAGCAACCCCATCATCTGGCGTGAAATCTGCACGAAGGCGTACGGCCGCAGGGTCGTGTTTATCAAACTGGCGTATCTGGTGCTGTTTCTCTTCGCTGCGGCCTACGCGCACGCCAGCCGTGAGAGCGCGGGGGAACTCGTCCTGGGAATGATCTCCCCCGCGGGCTTCGCCTTTGTCGCCGTGGGTCTGGTGGCGCTGCTGCTCGTCAATGCGCAGGCGGTGACGGCCCTCACCACCGAGCGCGACGCCAAGACGCTGGAACTGTTGCTGGTCACCGACATCACGGCCAAGGAGTTCATTTACGGCAAGATCGGCGGCGTGCTGTACAACATGCGCGAGGCGATTCTGCTTCCTCTGGCGGGGCTGGTCTGGCTGGCGACGCAGGGGATGCTGACCTGGGAGAATTTCATTTACGTCTCGCTCGGGTTTCTGCTGCTCGTGGTCTTCGCCGCGATGCTGGGGCTGCATTCGGGGCTGAGCTTCGACAATTCGCGCTCGGCGATCGCCAACAGCCTGGGGACGATGTTTTTTCTGTTCCTGGGGGTGTTCATCTGCATGATGCTGATCGTCGAGGCCCGATCGTCGTTCTTCCAGCAGATGACGAGCTTTCTGGTGTTTATCCTCGGGGGAAGCATGGGGCTGTGGGCCTCGCTCACGCACCGCAACCCCTCCTCGGCCCTCACCGCCGGCGCCTTTCTGCTCCCCTTCGCCACGTTCTATTCCATCACGGGGTTCCTGCTCGGCGATACTCTCGGCCCCTGGCTGATGGTGAGCTTCGCGTACGGGTTCACCGCGGTGGCGATGCTCGTCCCGGCGGTCAGCGAATTCGACGTGGCGCTGGGACGCACGACCCTCGACAAAGGCTGATATGACGACGGAACTGGTCTGCTCGTGTGGCCAGGTGGTGCGCTGCGATTCGCCTCCGCCCGGCGGCCAGACCCGTTGCCCCGCGTGCGGCGAAGTCGTTTCCGTCGCGGCCGACGTCAAAGCGGACGGGACTTCCGCTGGACCGTCTCCGCCTGGCGCGCGGAAACCGCTGTGGGCGGTGATGGGGAAGGCTCCCGCGTCCCCGGCGAGTTCTTCCGTCCCGGAATCCGGCGATCGACAGGTGGTGGTGCAAGGCGAAAACAGCCCGGCGGCTCCGGAGTCCTCGTCGGGCGGAGGGGGCTCTGGTGGTGAGCCTCCTGCAGCCAGTCCCGGTCCTGGCGCACCGGCGGTCGAACCCGCGGCTCCGGTCCCTGTCCGTAAGGGCTTATGGGGGGTGATGCAGAGCGCCGCCGTCACTCCGGCGCCTGCGACTGCCTCTCCCAAGTCCGAAATCCCGAATCCGAAATCCGCAATCCCCCTCCCCGCTGTCTCCGGATCCGCAACGGAGCCGCCTCCTCCCGTGGACGCTGGTCCCTCCGACGCGGCGCTTGCCGCTGTCATCGGCATTCTACCGGAGGAAACGGGGTTTTTGTCAGAGAAGCACGCCGCGGCAATGCGGCCAGGGAGATCGCGCAAGGGGCTGCTCGCCGCGTCTCTGGGAGGCCTCTCGATCCTCCTCTCGTTCCTGGCGCTCATCGATGCCTTCTGGAGCAAAATTCCCGCGACGCTGGTGGGGTTCGCGGCGATCCTGCTGGGGATGCAGGCGGCCAGCGAGATTCAGCATTCCGCCGGCCGGCAGACGGGACGGAAGCTCGTCATTGCCGGTATCCTCTGCGGCGTCGTGGGTATCTTCCTCGGGCCGCTGATCCTGGCCGGCATCGGGCGGAAGATGTGGCAGGAATCGACGCGCAGTCTCACCGAAGGCCACCTGCAGACGATCGGGCAGGGACTGGCCCGTTATCACGACAAAGAAGGCGCCTTTCCGCCGGGGGGCATCGTCAGACCCGATAAAGACCGGAGGCAGCGTGGGTTTCACGGCTGGATGACCCTCATCCTTCCGTATGTGGGGAAGGAAGAGCTGTTCCACAAGATTCAGCTTGATGTCCCCTATGACGACAAGGCCAATCTCCCGGCGTTCGAGGAGGACGTCGAGACGTTTTTCGCCTCCGGAACCAGCCGCGCGAAGGTCCACGGCGGTCTGGGCGTCAGTCATTTCGCAGGCGTCGGCGGCGACGTGGAACAGGCGGACGGAGAGGTCGCCAAAGCGGGGCTGTTCGGCGCCAATTCGAAAGTGCGGCGCGGCGACGTCGTCGACGGACTTTCCAACACGCTCGCTGCGGGGGAGATCGCCGACCAGCTTCCCGCGTGGGGCGACCCCGAAAACTGGCGGACGATCGGAAAGGGAATCAACCGCGACGCGCAGGGCTTCGGCAACTACGACCGCAGCGGCGCCTGCTTCCTGATGGCCGACGGCTCGGTCCGGTTCTACTCGAACAGAACGAGCGTCCGCGTTCTCAATGCCCTCAGCACCCGCGACGGCGGCGAGCGGAACGAGAAATGACGCGCCCTGGCCTCTGCCGGCTCGTCTTACGGT
>JBLMWR010000968.1:0-5232 GCA_050257335.1 Deltaproteobacteria bacterium
AGCATGACAAAGAACGCGCCAGCGACCACGATCAGAATGATCATCGTGCTCGAGGACTTTTTCCCTCCGCCGGCCGCGCCTCTGCCGGCCGCGAAGTCATGAATGCTGGCCTGCGGCGGGGTTCTCGTGGCGCTGCTGTTGCCGGCCGTGCAACAGTCGCGCGAGGCCGCCCGCCGCTCGCAATGCAGAAACAACCTCAAGCAGATCGGGCTGGCCCTTCACAACTACCACGACGTCTACGGCTCGTTTCCGCCGGCTTTCGTCACCGACGCGAGTGGCAAACCGATGCACAGTTGGCGGATCCTGATTCTGCCGTTTCTCGATCAGCAGGGGCTGTACAGCGACTACAATTTCTCAGAGCCGTGGGACGGTCCCAACAACAGCCGCCTGCTGGCCCGCATGCCCCTGGTCTATGCCTGTCCCTCCCACCCGAATACCGGCGCGAACACGAATACCGCGTATGCCGCCGTGTTCGGCGAGCATTGCGTCTTCCGCGGCGCCGAGCCGGTGAAGATCAACGACATCACGGACGGCACAAGCAATACGCTGATCGTCGTCGAGGCGGCCAACGCCGGGATCCCCTGGATGAAGCCCGATGACGTGGACATCGCCAAGCACCCGACGCTGGGGGATCGCGATGGCTTCAGCAGCGATCACGCCGGCGGCGTGCAGGGGCTGATGGGCGATGGTTCGGTGCGTTTCTTGTCGCAGAGCATCGCCGCGCAGACGCTCAAGGCCCTCTTCACGCGCGACGGGGGCGAGCCCGTCGGATCGTTCTAATCCCGCTGAAGGTGGATTCCGGCATGACACCCTGCACCCAATGCGGCGAACGGATCGGCGAAGAATGATCCGACGCCGTCCGGTGGCACCGCGCTGACAGGGTCAACCCCCCCAACCGCAAACAACGTGCCGCTGTGACCGGGAGCCGGCCGCCGATGAATACCTATGACTGTATAACGCCGCCGACTGCGTTTCGTGCAATTGCCAGCGTGCGGCTCGCCGCAATCGGTGAATTCATTGGAGCTTACGGAACGGCGACAGGGCCTCGATCGAGCCCGTTCCAAAGCCGGGAAAATTCCGAAAAAACTGGACGAATTTCGCGCAACGTCAAGTCGGACACTGCCGTGCGCGCGAATGAATATCATTCATTTTGCCAGCGGCGTTATTCATCAACTCCCGCTTGTGTGAGTGTTGCGCAACCCCGAAAAAAAGTTCCCGGCAGCGGCGGTCTAACCCGGATTATTCATACTCCCACGAAATGCGGCAGTGCGCCGTAGCAGAACTCGTGAGAGTTCTGACTCCAACGGAAATTGGGGCACCGAATTCTCACGAATTCGGCTACCGCGGCGTGAATAATCCGGGCCAAGCGCTGCAATTTCAGGACTCACGGTTTCTTCGTCCGCCGCGAATCCCGGCGCGCCGGGATGACGAAATTGCGCGGCAGGTTAGAAACCCCACGGGGGGCGGGACTACGAACAGGCTACAGCAGGTGCCGCGCCTTGATGTCCAGATAGCGGCTGATCAGGTCCGCGGAGAGCTGTTCGGGAAGCGTGTCGAGGACGAGCAGGCCGGTGTGGCTCAGCTCGGCGATCTGCCGGGTCTGGGTGTGCACCATCTCCGCGGCGGCGGCAATCTGGAAGGCGTCGACATCCGAAGTCGGAATCGCGTGCATCCGTTCATAGAGCGGCACGTTCCGCAGGAACGAGGCCAGCACCAGGTGGGGCGAGCGCAGCTCGCGCACGTGCCGGCTGATGGCGTCCAGGTGCAGCTCATCCAGCGCGTGCGTCAGCAGCACCACCAGCGACCGCTTGCGGAACCGCCGCCGCAGCTCCTCGACCATCAGGCTGTAGTCCGACGCTTCGTACCGCGGCTGGATGTCGTAGGTGTGGCGAATGATGGTTTGAATGGCGCCCGCGCCGCGGACGGGGCGGACCCAGCGTTCGGCCCGGTTCGAAAACGCCAGGAAGCCGACGTTGTCCCCCTGCCGCAGCGCAATGTAGCTGAGGACGATCGCCGCGTTGAGGGCCCGGTCGAGGTGCGAAATCCCCCCCAGCTCGTTGCACATCGAGCGGCCACAGTCGAGGACGATGAGGATGTTCTGGTTCCGTTCGACGACATACTCGCGGCTGATGACCTGCCTCTGGCGGGCGGTCGCCTTCCAGTCGATGTGCCGGAATTCGTCTTCGCGGCGGTATTCGCGGAGGCGGTCGAACTCGGTCCCCCGGCCGCGCAGGCGCGAGAGCTTGAGCCCCGTTTCGGCCAGCCGGTTGCGGCGCGCCAAGAGCTCGATGCCGTGTACCGCCTGAATGTCGGGGTAGACCTTGACGGGGACTTCGGCGGGGCGCTGGTCGAAAAAGGTCCAGAAGGCCAGCCGGCTGCGGCAGCGGAGAAAAATGTCGCCGAAGCGGGTCGGCCCGCGGTGATGCGGCTCGACGTAATACACGCGGTAGCGGGCCTTGAGGGGAGCAAGGGAGATGACGAAAGGGAGGCCGTCGGTGGCACACGGTTGCGGCGGTTCGTCCTGGAATTCGACCGTTACCGCGCCGCGGTTGCGGTTCGTCAGCCAGACGCGGATGGCATTGCGGGCCCCGACGCTCATCACGTCGCTCATCTCCCGCTGCACGTCGATCCGGCGAAGTGACGGGGAAACGGCCAGGTCCACCAGGGCCAGTCCGAACACCAGAAAATTGAGCGCGACTCCCAGGAAGTGTACGAACCGCGACGTCGCGGGCGACAGATCGACGAACGGCGCGGCGACCGCCGGAACGGCCAGCACGCATCCGGCGACGATGAAGAGCACCAGCAGCGGCCAGCGCGGCGTCATTGGCGCGGGGCCTCCACCGCATCGAGAATTTCACGGATCGTATCGTCGGGGGCGATCCCTTCGATTTCGGCCTCGGGGCGGAGCCGCAGCCGGTGCCGGAGCACCCACGGGGTCAGTTCCTTCACATCGTCGGGAACGACGAAATTGCGGCCGTTGCAGGCGGCCATGGCGCGGGCGGCCAGAAGAATGTTCACCCCGGCCCGGGGGCTGGCCCCGACGGCCACCGAATGCCAGTTGCGGGTGCGGGCGATGATCGCCGTGATGTAATTGATGATCGAAGGCTCGACGATGACGCTGTTGCACGTTTCCTGCACTTCGAGCACCTGCGTGCCGGTGAGAACCGTCCCCAGGTCGAACCGCGACAGGTCGCGGACGTCGCGTCCGTCGGCATAGTGCTGGAGGATATTCTGTTCTTCGGAACTCGTGGGATAACCCACCAGCAGCTTGAACATGAAGCGGTCGAGCTGCGCCTCGGGGAGGGGATACGTTCCTTCCTGCTCGAGGGGGTTCTGCGTGGCGATCGTGAGGAAAGGGCGGTCGAGCGGGTAGGTCCGGCCGTCCACCGTCACCTGCCGCTCCTGCATGGCCTCGAGCAGGGCCGACTGGGTCTTGGCCGGGGCGCGGTTGATTTCATCCGCCAGAAGCAGGTTGGTGAAAATCGGCCCCGCGCTGAAATGAAACTGCTGGTCGGCCAGGTTGAAGATGGAATGGCCGGTCAGGTCCGAGGGCATGAGGTCGGGGGTGAACTGCACCCGCTTGAAGCCGCATGAGAGAACTCTGCTCAGGGTGTTGACGAGCAGTGTTTTGCCCAGACCGGGGACCCCTTCGATCAGGACGTTCCCTTCGCAGAACAGGGCGATCAGCGTCGCCTCGACCAGCTCGTGCTGCCCCACCAGGACTTTGCCGATTTCCTCCGTGGCCCGCTGAAAACGCTCCGCCACCTGTGTCACATCCATCGCCGGTTCCCATTACGAACGGAAAAACCCGCCATGCGTCCCGGCGGAAATGGGTCTCAAGACGGCCTGCCATCCTAACCGCAGGCTGTAGTGCGGGTGAAGTCAACGCCTCGTTTTTGCGTCTGTAGCCGGGTCACGGCGTGACCGGACGACGGGGGTCCGTCTGGGGAAAATGCGCGACCTGTGGCGCTTCGAGAGCCCCCGGAAACGACTCACTCGACCGAACTGCCGATATTGCCAGTACGCCGTCATCTGCCGATTTTTCCGCGGCGGCAAGTCATTTACCTCAACGCGTCATTGACCCGTTGGAAAAAATGGGACAGGCATCTCGCGGCACCCCGTTTCCTGAGGGATTCCTGTGTGCCGTCGGAAGCCGTCCCCTTTTTATTCGACGAGCGGTCAGATGGAGCTCTGACAAGGATTGAGAAAATGTTCCTGAGAGTCGTCTCGCAGAATTTTGGTGTCCGGCGGCTGGTGGTGGTGGGAGCAGTCCTCGTGGCGGCGGGAACGGCCGCGGCGCAGTTCCAGTATCACGCGGTTCCGGGACGCGGGCAGAAGGTGAAGGAAGTCGGCGACGATTTCGAGGACAAGGAATGGGGATATTTCGAGAACGGCCCCAAGAGCAGCTCGAACCTCGACCACGATGAGCGGCTCCCCTCCGGGATTTCAAAGAACCAGCGCGTTTACGAAAGCACCTATCGCGGGCAGCCCGACGTCGTGAAACGGGTCGAGACGCCCCCGGGGGGCTTGCGCGGCAGCAATTATTCCCTCTCGCTGCGATCGAAGGTGACGGGCGTTCCAGGCCGTCCCAGTTACCAGATGCAGCAGGACGACCTGCTCGTCAACGTGTCGTCGCTCATGGGAGGGCCGATTTCCGTTTCCAAATCTCCCAGCGTCGTCGTGCGCGTCTTCCTGCCGCCGTTCGAGCAGTGGGAAAAGCGGACCGGATCCACGTTCGGGTTCCGGGCCGAGCTCGAAGGAGGCTCGATGCGACTTGCCTCGCACAAAGGCTTTTTCGGCAAGGGAAGCAAGATGAAGCGGAAGTACGAGGCCTACTGGCCGGGGTTCTTCATCCAGTTCAACAGCAGGAGCGACGGGCAGAACAAAGAGGACTCGGCACAGCTCGTGATCCGTGCGGGAGCCCAGGGAGAGGACATCGTCGGCCCGAAAATCACCGAGACCGGCTGGTGGACCCTCGGCATGACCTTCACCCCGGACGGTTCGACGCATTTCTACGCCAGCCCGGGAGTCGACCCGCTCACCGAGCGCGATCACATTACCACGACGAAGCCTTACGGCCACACGGCGGAGAAACTCAACACGTTTTTCTTCAACGTCGTCAATCAGGACGACGGCCGGACGTGGTCGACCGAATGGATCGTGGACGACCCGGCGCTGTACCTGTACACGCGATAAACGTGTTCAGCCGCCGGGCTTGCCCGGCGCGTGGAT
>JBLMWR010000969.1:0-3879 GCA_050257335.1 Deltaproteobacteria bacterium
GCCTGACGTACCAAACTCAATCCACGGCCCGGTATTCGCCCCAGTTGGCCTCGGCCAGGGCCTTCATGAAGCGGGCGAAGGGGTTGACGGACGCGTCGGCCCTGGTGTCGATGCCGATCGAGTGGATCGAGATCCGGCGGACGCGGTTGACGGTCGAAACCGCGGAGATGATTTCCGCGGGATTGTCGATCTTTCCCCCCTGCGGCGCACCATCGGACAGAAAATAAACGGCTTCAGGGTCGAGATCAAAGGCCGCTTCGAGGGCATCGTACGAGGCGGTGTTGTTCCGGGCTTCCTGTTCGAGCGCCAGAACGACGGCGATCTGTTTCATCGAATCGGTGGCGGGGACCAGCTCGCGCTGCCAGATCCGCAGCGTGCTGTTGAAGAAGACGATGCTGAATGAAACCTCCCTGGGAAGTTCCTTGATCGCCCGGATCAGCTCGACCTTGGCCGCCTCGAGCTTCCCGCCGCGCATGCTTCCCGACGTGTCGAGGACGAATACGACGCGTTTGGCGCAGATGGGAATGCCGTAGTACTCGCCGAACTTGCCGTAATTTCCGACCGGTGGGACCGTCGACTTGTCGGGAAGGTGCGTGGCGTTCTGATTCTGGGCCCACCACGCCTTCCATTTGTCCGCGTCGTCGGCGAAATTCTGCCCGGTGGCGGCGATCAGGTGCGCGACCACGTCGTATTGCACCAGCCCCTTGAGGCGCGGGAGCAGGTTGATCAGGTGCGTGATCGCGTTGCGGCTCTTGACCTGCATGATTCCCTGCATGACGCAGCGGCGGAAGCCGAAATGCCGGTCAAAAAATTGCGGCCGGGTGAATAGCGCCAGCATCCGCAGGACGTCTTCGGCGTCCCCCCGGGGCGCCTGCTCGTCGATCATGGCGTGCAGCAGGAACTGGTCGGCGTGCGGGGTTCCCAGGAATTCATCGAGGTATGTCAGAATCTGGCGCTGAAGCTCGTCGTTTTCCGTCCCGGCGAGGGCCCGCAGGCCGCCGATCGCGCGAATGTCCATCGGCTCCTTGCGGGTGGCGGCGGTCATCCGCGCGAGCAGCCGCGCCGCGACCTCCTCTCGGTCGCGCCAGCCCCGCAGAAACTCGACCGCCGCCTCGCGCACCTCATCGGCGTGATCGTCGAGCAGCGTGACGTAGACCAGGTCGGCGGCGTCGCCGGTCGGAAAGTCTTCCAGCAGCTTGAGGGCGGCGATCCGCTCGGCCGGCTTCTTGTTGCGAGTCTTCTGATGGAATTCGCGTTTGACCTTCTGAAAGGCCTTGTCGGCCGCCCCCTGCGCCGCGCCATTTTAAACGGGCCCCTACGCATCGGCCGAGGAGACCGGCAGAAGACTTCAAATGAACAGAGCAGGAAGCAGCCCCGCCCAAAAAGCACGCGACATGAGAGCCTCTCCTGGAACGAATGCCCAGCAATAGATTCAACACACATTTCACACGAAGACCGTGGAAGCCACGAACCAACACTGAACCGTGCACGGGACGTGGTTTGGCACCGACTCGCGGAACGAGATTCGATTCATGTCTGGAAGGGAGCATGGGAAGACAGGCATCCACAGATTCTCACAGATTGTGACGGTGGCGGTCTTAATCTGCGAGAATCTGAGAAATCTGCGGATCACTTCTGATGCTCGCGATGTCGTGATTTTTGTTTCGCGCGTCTCGTACTACAGACGGCGCGATTCATAGGAACACTCATTCGCGCCGACCAACGCGGATGACGTGTTCCATCTGGAATCTTGATTCTGTTGATCAGTGGAAATCGGTGTTCCTAATTCACGGCCTTGAAGACTCCCCAGTTGGCTTCGGCGAGCCCTTTCATGAACTTGCCGAAGACGCTGGTTCTTGGATTGCCGGTGTCGATCCCGATGGAGTGGATCGAGATGCGCCGCACCCGATTGACCGCCGACACCGTTGCAATGATCTCGTTCGGATCGTCGATTTTACCCCCGAACGGCGCGCCGTCGGAAAGAAAGTAAATGGCCTCGGGGTCAAGGCCGAATGCCGCCTCCAGCGCGTCGTACGAGGCGGTCTTGAACTTGAGCGGCTGTTCGAGCACGGCGGAGACCGCCATGCGTTTCATCACGTCGTCGGCCGGGACGAGCTCGGGCCGCCAGACGCGCGGCGTGTTGTCGAAGGCGATCACGTCGAAGAAGACTTCCTTGTGCAGCTCGTTGATGGCGCGGATCAGTTGGGTCTTGGCGGCCTCGATTCGCGCGCCGCGCATGCTGAGCGACGTGTCGAGCACGAACACGACCCGCTTGGCGCAGATCGGGATGCCGTAGTACTCGCCGAAGTTGCCGTAGTTTCCGACCGGCGGCGGAGGCGACTTGTCGGGAGCCTTCTTCAGCCCGCGGTTCTCGGCCCACCACGCCCTCCATTTCGCCGCGTCGTCCCCGAAATTCTGGCCCGTGGAGGTGACGAGGTGCGACACCACGTCGAACTGCACCAGCCCCTTCAGCCGCGGGAGCAGGTCGATCAGGTGCGTGAGCCCGTCCTGGTGCCGGACTTGCATCAGCCCCTGCACGAGGCAGCGGCGGTACCCGAAATTCTGGTCGAAAAACTGCGCGCGAGTGAAGAGCATCAGCATTCGCAGGACCTCTTCGGCCTCGCCTTTCGCCGCCCGTTCGTCGATCATGCCGTGCAGCAGCGCCTGGTTCCCCTGCGGCGTCCCCAGAACGCCGTCGAGGTATTTGACGATCTGCTCCTGCAGGGCTTCGTCTTCGGTCACGCTGAACGCCTCGAGCGCGCCGACCGCGCGGATGTCCATGCCGTCCTTGTGGCTCGTCGTGGTCATCCGCGCCAGGACCTTATCGGTGACGTCGCTCTTGTCGCGCAGGGCGGCGAGAAAATCGATCGCCGCTCTGCGGACCTCGTCGGTCTTGTCGTCCAACAGCGTGACGTACACCAGGTCCGCCGCATCGCCGGTGGGGAAGTCTTCGAGCAGTTTCAGCGCGGCGATCCGTTCCGCGGGCTTCTTGTTCCGGGCCTTGACCTGGTATTCCCGTTTGACCTTTTGAAAAGCCTTGTCGGGAGGGGCTTTGGCCGCCGGGCGACTTGCGTCCTTCGCCTCGCTTCGGGTGGGCGCGGCCAGAGGAACCGCCAGAAGCGGCGCCGCCAGCGCCAAGAGGACGGCGCCAATGCTGCGAACTCTCGGCATTCTTCGCCCTCCTGCGAAAACATTGATGCCGCACTGCTGGCTCGAGCCGGAACGAGGCCAGCGTCGCCTTATGGTACCATGACGGTCACCGGCACTGTCCAGTTTGACATTACATTTTGGAAAGGTCACACATCCACGTTGCGGAGATACTCGGTGGCTTCTTCGGGAAGAACCGTGTTGATCGACATGCCGCTCCCGAGCTCAAAGCCGGCGGGAGTCGTCAGCCGAGGGAGAATGCGGATGTGCCACAGGAAGTAGGACTTGTCTTCGTCGCCGCGCGACACCGTGTCGATGGTCAGGTTGAAATCGGGGTTCTCCAGGCCGCGGTGCAGTTTGAGCAGCACGGTCTTGAGGATTTCGGCCAGCGGACGAAAATGTTCCGTGCTAACCAGGCCAAACGACGCCTGGTGCGCCCGCGGCAGAATCCAGGTCTCGAACGGAAGATGCGACGCGTAGGGGAGCAGCGCCACGAACCGGTCATTGGCCGCAAGGATGCGCTTCTTTTCCTCCAACTCGTGCTGCAGCTTGTCGCAATACAGGCAGTTCCCGGTCATGTCGAAGTAATCGGTCGCCACGGCATATTTCAGGCGCAAGAGGCGCGGCACGACCGGGGTGGCGATGAGCTGCCAGTGGGGATGCTTCAACGAGGTCCCCGCGGCTTCTCCCTGATTCTTGAAGATAATGACCGTCTGAAACCGCAAGTCGCGC
>JBLMWR010000970.1:0-5809 GCA_050257335.1 Deltaproteobacteria bacterium
CCAGGCGACGAGCGCCGGCCCGGTCGCCGGCGCGGTCACGGGATCCCGCCGATCCGCTGTGCCGCTGTCGGAGGACCGTCCGGCGTCGAAAATGCATTCCTCAATCGCCAGCCCCTGCGACTGGACCAGCAGGAGGGCGTTGCGATGGGAGGGTTGATCGACATCTTCCGGGACGGCCCTGATGCGGACGTGCCTGAGCCTGACAAGCTCGGCGCAGAGCCGCAGGGGCCGCTCGTCGATCACGATCTCGGGAAGGGCGTCTCCGTCGCCGGCAATCGTCAGCTCGCCGACCGCGGTGATCTCGGATGAACGCCAGGGCCCCCGAGCATCGAGACGTATGACGCCGTGGCGATCGGGAGCGGGCAATGGACGGCCGGGCGGCGCCGCCTCGTCCGTATCCAGCACTGTTGTCTCGTCACGGAGACCGACGGGAAGCCCGGACTGGCTCTGTTCGCGTTCCGGAACTTCGCGGCAAATCGTCTCCGAGACTCGCTCAGCCCACGCCAGCACGACGTTTCGCGCACCGTGATCGGCAAGCGTCAAGGCGCCCCCTGAGAGGGCGAAGAGCGCCGCCAGCACCAGCAGCCAGCGGGTGGGCGTGGAGAGTCGCCGTCCCGTCCGGGCGACGTGCGCGGGGGCATCGAATCGCCTGCGAAATTCAGCGAGTTTCGAACGGCCCCTCCGCCCCGGGGCCTGCCAGACCTGGAGAACCTCGGCAAAACTCGCAGGGCGCTCCGAGGGCCGTCGCGCCGTCAGCCGGCGGATCCCTTCCGCGAGCGCCGGCGGCGTGTCGGGAGCCCACTTGCGAACGTCGTCGATCGTGCGGGTCTGATGCGCGGCGAGCTTCGCCAGCGGATCGCCGCCGGGAAACGGCGGGCGCCCGGCCAGGAGCTGCCACAAGAGACACCCCAGCGCGTAGGCATCCGAGCGCACGTCCGGAACCAGGCTGCCGCCGATCAACTCGGGAGCGACGCCGTCGCAGCGTTCGGGAGCGAGCCCGGCACGGACCGTGAACGCCGGATCAATCGCAGGTCCGATCCCCGTGTCCACGAGCACCGAAGTGCCCGACGACAGCAGACGAACGTTTCCCGGCCGGATGTCGCCGTGTGCAATATCCAGTCGCGCGAGGGCGTCGAGCCCCTCGGCCAGTTGTCGCCCGATTTCCCAGACGATTGCGGCTGGAAAGCGCCCGCGGCGGACCAGCAACTCGGACAGATGCGGTCCCGCGATGTAGCGACTGACGAGAACGACCTGGTTGTCGGCGCGAACGCACGAAAAAGGGGCGACGATCGACGGATGCTCGAAGCCTTTCAGCCGTTCCACCAGTCGCACCAGGCGTTCGAGGGATTCCTCCGAAAGCTGGCCGGCAGTACGCAGAATCTTCGTGACGCACAAGTCACGTCGGTCGCGGGCGCGCGCTAAACAGGTCTCGTTCGACGTCCCGCCCCCCAGACGATTGATGGCGACGCAGGGGCCGATCTCCAGCGCGCGGCGGTTCGAAGATTCAAGGAGGCGCGCCTGATACGGGGTCAGGCATCCGATTTGCACCAGGGCATCGAGCCAGACGGAATCAAACGTCGGTAAATCGCGGGTCAAACGGCGGACAAGCCGGCGACAGCGGCGCAAGTCGTGTTCGGAGCATAATTTAAGCTCCAGGAGCAACTTGCGGATTGGTTCCGAAAGCGGTTCAAGCACGGCCATAGCTTCGCGGCATTCTGCGCTGAATCCAAGCGGTCCGGCGTTCGACCGGCGGGGAACCTTATCGCACATTCCCGGAAACCCGACAAGCCGAGCCGCTCGGCGCCAAGTCGTTGTCGCGGCAATCTGTTATGAGCGTGCGAGAAATCCAGTTCGTGCGGAGCAGGCCGGGCGTTTTCAGTGCCTTCTGCGAAAAATGCGCCGTGCGCGGAAGCTATCACTTTTTTAATGATCAACGCTTTTCAAGATCGGGGGAAACTGCAACAATAAATAAAAGCGATCCTTCCTGCCGATCACATTTTAAGGTGAGAGTCGTGTTCCTCCGCCAGTTGCTGACCACCTCCCGTGTCGGCCAGCTTGCTCCGAAAGAAGTCCCCGTGCTGCGGGGCGAGCAGACCATCGCCGATGCCGTGAGCGAGATGCGTTCCCACAGTCACGGCAGCGCCATGGTGTGCCGTGGCGGAAAGCTGATGGGGATCTTCACCGAACGCGATTTGATGACGCACCTGGCGGCGGGGAAGTCGCTCGAAGAGCCCCTCTCGACGGTGATGACCGCCAACCCCCGCACGGTGAAGCTCGACGACAGCCTGATGACGGTCATAGAATTAATGGATGAAGGAGGTTACCGGCGGTTGCCGGTTGTGAATCCCTCGGGATCCCCCGTCGGCATCGTCGACGTGAAGTCGGTCGTGCATTTTCTTGTTGAACATTTTCCGAAAGCCGTATACAACCAGGCCCCCCGTGCCCTGTTAAACGCGAGAGATCGCGAAGGGGCATAAGCATCGTGTCCCACCCCCACACCGCCACCCTCGATTCTGCCATCCCCGATCGTCGGGCGCCTTGCCGCCCGCCCCCAGCGGCCGGCGCGGAGTCTGCCCCCCGTGGAAGGAGTTGACGTCAGCATGTCCTCGACGGAAGTTCTTGCCTCCCAGCCCGCAAAAAAACTCGAACAGCTCGACGGAGTCGTGATCCGGTTCTGCGGCGACAGCGGGGACGGGATGCAGCTCGTCGGCGGTTTGCTCACGGACGTCTCGGCGTCGTTCGGAAACGACGTCAGCACCCTTCCCGACTTTCCGGCCGAGATTCGCGCGCCGGTCGGCACTCTCGCCGGGGTCAGCGGTTTTCAGTTGAATTTTTCGAGCCACGACATTTTCACCCCCGGAGACGAAGTCGATACGCTCGTGGCGATGAACCCTGCGGCTCTCAAGACCAATCTGGGAGACCTGCGCCGCGGAGGGACCCTGATCGTCAACGAGGACGAATTCGACAAAGGGAACCTGAACAAGGCGGGTTTCGAGGCCAACCCCCTCGAAAACGCCGACGTGGTGGCGAAGTATACGGTCCATCGCGTTCCCATGACGCGCCTCACGCGCGACGCGGTATCGGGACTGGGCCTGTCCCAGAAGGACGCCGACCGCTGCAAGAATTTCTTTGCGCTGGGACTGGTCTACTGGCTGTACGACCGCGACCGCAAGCCCACCGAAGGGTATATCACCGACAAATTCAAGAAAAACCCCACGGTCGTCGAGGCCAATCTGCGGGCGCTGCGCGGCGGGTTCAATTATGGATTTTCGACGGAAGCCTTCACCACGCATTACCAGGTGCCCCGCGCCCGGCTCGCCCCCGGAAAGTACCGCAAGATCACCGGAAACGAAGCCACGGCCTGGGGGCTGGTGACGGCAGCGAAGCTCGCCGGCAAGACCCTCTTTTACGGCGGCTATCCGATCACGCCGGCCAGCGGGATCCTCGAACAACTCTCGGCGATGAAGAACTTCCGCGTGAAGACGTTTCAGGCGGAGGACGAAATCGCAGCGATGGCTTCAGTTTGCGGGGCCGCATTCGCCGGCCAGATCGCCGTCACCGCCAGCAGCGGTCCGGGAATCTGCCTCAAGGGCGAAGCGATGGGCCTGGGATTCATGACCGAACTGCCGATGATCATCGTCGACGTGCAGCGCGGCGGACCGAGCACGGGACTCCCCACCAAGACCGAACAGTCGGACCTGCTCCTGGCGATGTTCGGCCGTAACGGCGACAGTCCGGTGCCGATTCTGGCGGCGTGCAGCCCGGGCGACTGCTTCGGGCTCGTCCAGGAGGCCGTGCGGATCGCTGTTGAATTCATGACGCCCGTGATCTTCCTCACCGACGGCTACATTGCCAACGGCGCCGAGCCGTGGCGGATTCCGACGTTCGCCGATCTGAAGCCGATTCCCGTCGTTCATCCTGAAGGCCGGACCGGTCATTTTGCGACCGACGGCAACGGAAGCGGCGACGGGGAGCCCGAGTTCCTCCCCTATCAGCGCAACGAGAAGCTGTCGCGACCGTGGGCGATTCCGGGGACTCCGGGGCTCGAGCACCGCATCGGCGGGCTCGAAAAGTCCGATATCACAGGGAATGTCGATTACTCCCCCGCCAACCACCACAAGATGGTGATGAACCGGGTCAACAAGGTCGCGGGGATCGCCAATTACATTCCCCTGCAGGAAATCGAAGGCCCCTCGTCGGGCAAGCTGCTGGTCATCAGTTGGGGCGGCACGTATGGCGCCGTTCGCACCGCCGTCGAAAACTGCGTCGAGGATGGAAAATCGGTCGCCCACGCGCACCTGCGGTACATGAATCCCTTTCCGCGAAACTTGGGAGACATCATCAGGCGGTACGAAAAAGTGCTCATCCCCGAGCTCAACACGGGACAGTTGCGGCTTCTCATCCGCGGCAGGTACCTCGTCGACGCCCAGGGGTACAACAAGATTCAGGGAAAGCCCTTCCTCGTGCACGAGCTCGTCCGCAAGATCGACGAACTGCTGGAAAGCAAGTAATGCCATGAGCACAGACGCCATCAACACGCCCCTGCCCGTCCTGACGGCCAAGGACTTCGCCAGCGACCAGGAAATTCGCTGGTGCCCGCGGTGCGGCGATTATTCGATTCTGGCCCAGATGAAGAAAGTCCTGCCGACGCTGGGAATCCCCCGCGAGAAATTCGTGTTCGTTTCGGGGATCGGCTGCTCCAGCCGGTTTCCGTATTACATGAACACCTACGGCTTCCACAGCATTCACGGACGGGCCCCCGCCATCGCCACCGGCGTGAAAGTCAGCCGCCCCGACCTGCAGGTGTGGGTCATTACCGGCGACGGAGACGCCCTGTCGATCGGCGGCAACCACCTCATGCACATGCTCCGCCGCAACATGGGGCTCAAGGTGATTCTCTTCAACAATCAGATCTACGGCCTGACGAAGGGGCAGTATTCTCCGACCAGCCCCGTGGGGTCGAGGACCAAGAGCACCCCGGTCGGTTCGGTGGACAACCCCGTCGCACCGCTGTGCTATGCGATCGGCTCGGAAGCGACTTTCGTGGCACGTTCGGTCGATATCGACATCAAGCATCTGACTTACGTGCTCGAACGGGCCGCCCGCCACGAGGGGACGGCCTTCGTCGAGGTTTACCAGGATTGCAACGTTTTCAATCACGATGCCTTCGCGTATGCTTCCGAAAAGAAGGTCAAGGACGATCACGTCGTCTATCTCGAGCACGGCAAGCCCCTGGTGTTCGGCAAGGACGTGAAGAAGGGGATTCGCCTCAACGGCATGCATCCCGAAATCGTCGAGCTGGGAAAAGGGATCACCGAAGACGATCTTTTGTTCCACGACGAGCGGGCGACCGAACCGAGCCTGGCGTTTCTTCTGGCGCGCATGCGGCACCCCGAATTCCCCGAGCCGATGGGGGTCTTCCGCGACGTCGAGGCCCCCGTCTACGATCAACGGGTTGCGGAACAGGTCGAAGCCGAGGTCAAAAAGAAGGGCGAAGGCGACTTCGACGCCCTTTTCAACAGCGGCGACACTTGGGTTGTCGAGTAGGCCAGGCTCTCCGGCCTGACTGTGCGCAGGTCGGGCTTTCGAGCCTGACGCGAACCACGCTTGACAGTCCATTGCGATGGCAGCCCTGCGTCGCACAAAGATCGAGTCCAAACAGAAGACGTACAAAAGACGCCCCTGTCAGGCTGGAAAGCCTGACGTACCTGAGGATGTTCGCATGAAATGCCCCGACTGCGGCTACGACAATGTCGCCGGCGCCGACGAATGCCAGGAGTGCGGCGGCTCGCTGTGGGGGTTCGAACCC
>JBLMWR010000971.1:0-11279 GCA_050257335.1 Deltaproteobacteria bacterium
CGCGACCGGTTCGGGATGCTCGTGGCCTCGATCATCTCGCAGCAGATCTCCGGGAAAGCCGCCCGATCGATTCGCCACAGGCTGGTCGAGCTGATCGCGCCGGAAAAGATTACGCCCCACACCCTGGCCGCGCGGACGATCACCGAATTGCGCTCGGTCGGCATCTCGCCTCAGAAGGCGGGGTATCTGCACGACCTGGCGGCCAAAGTCGATTCCGGCGCGGTACGGCTCAGCCAGACCGGCCGCATGACGGATGACGAGGCCATCGCCGAGCTGATCCAGGTGAAGGGGATCGGGGTGTGGACGGCGCAGATGTTTCTGATGTTTTCGCTGGGCCGGCTCGATGTTTTTCCCCATGAAGACTTGGGAATCCGCATGGCGCTGAAGAAGCTGTACGGCCTGGCGGAACTTCCCGACAAAGAGACAAGCCACGAGATCGCCCGACCATGGCGGCCGTACGCCACGATCGCCAGTTGGTACTGCTGGAGGAGCCACGAAGTGGACTGGCCTGTGAATGGCGAATCGTGCCGGTAGTCGCGATTTCGAATTTGGACTTGAGACTTCCCTTCCCAAACTCCCCGCGGCAAACGAGAATGTCCCCTGACCAACGAAACGTGAGGGATTGCTCTCCATTGACGGGACAGAAAACCATGGGACAAACGGAAAATCTTCCGCTCGAGATCGACTGCAAGAGCGTCAAGGCGAAGCTCGACGCGAACGCCGACTTTCTGCTGGTCGATTGCCGTGAGGTGGATGAGCATCAGAGGGTGCGCATCCACCAGGCGAAACTCGTGCCGATGAGCGCCATCCAGGACAGCCTCGGCGAACTCGAGGACTATAAGCACAAGGAGATCGTGGTGCATTGCCACCACGGCGGGCGGAGCCTGAAGGTCACGCACTGGCTTCGCAGCCAGGGGTTTGCGAATGTCAAAAGCATGGCTGGCGGCATCGATCTGTGGGCGGTCGAGATCGACCCGAAGCTGCCCCGCTACTGACTGTACGGCCCGTCGCCGGCTCGAACCCGCGAGCCGCCGGGTTTATCCCGGCGGGAGCAGGGTCAATCGCACGCTCCGAGGCTGTGAATCTGCGACCGGTGGTGGTGACTCTCACGTCAAACGGCCAGCAGCGATGAAACCGGGGGAATAAATCCCCCGGCTCGCTGCGGCGAGCGAGCACATTCAGTTGCGCGACCTCAGGCTCGACTCCCAGTCGTCGGACGACGCGTCGCTTTCGAAAGAATCGGTCTTGGCGATCACCACGATTCCCGAGTCGGTGACGGTAAAACCACGGGCCCGGTCGTGGTCGAGGTCGTAGCCGATTCTCATTCGCTCGGGAACCCGCACTCCCTTGTCGATGATCGCCCGGCGGATGCGGGTATGGCGGCCGATGTCGACGCCGTCGAACAGGATCGATTCTTCCACCGTGGCCCAACTGTTGATGCGCACATTGGGAGAGAGAATGCTGCGCCGCACCTGCCCGCCCGAGACGATGCATCCCGAGCAGACCATGCTGTCGAGCGCCTGACCGACGCGCGGCGTCGGTCCGGACGCGTCGGCGAAGACGAATTTCGGCGGCGGCGCCTGCTGCTGATACGTGCGGATCGGCCAGGTGGCGTCGTACAGATTCAGCTCGGGATGCACGGCGACCAGGTCCATATTGGCTTCGTAATAGGCGTCGAGCGTCCCTACGTCGCGCCAATAACGGCTGTTGCCCGTGTTCTTGTCGTGGAACGGATACGCCCGGACGAGGTGCGAATTCAACAGCGACTGGATGATGTTCTTGCCGAAATCGTGCTGGCTGTCGGGCTGGGTGGCGTCGCGGCAAAGCTGCTCATACAGAAAATTCGCGTTGAAAACGTAAATCCCCATCGACGCCAGACACCGCGTCGGATCACCGGGCATCGGATCGGGATGCTTCGGCTTTTCGCGGAATTCGATGACCCGCTTCTGCGAGTCGATGCGTATGATGCCAAACTGGTCTCCCTCGGAGAGAGGCACCGGAATGCAGCCGATCGTCACGTCGGCTTCGGCGTGAATATGGTCGCGCAGCAGTTCCGAATAATCCATCTTGTAAATATGGTCGCCCGAAAGGATGACGATGTAATCGGGCTCGCTGCGCTCGATGCTGTAGATGTTCTGGTAGACCGCATCCGCCGTTCCCTGATACCAGTGCTCGTCGATCCGCTGCTGCGGGGGGAGGATGTCGATGAATTCATCGAGCTCGCGGCACAGAAAACGCCAGCCGAGCTGGATGTGGCGGTCGAGGCTGGCGGCTTTGTATTGCGTCAGCACCAGCATCCGCCGCAGGCCGCTGTTGATGCAGTTCGACAGGGTAAAGTCGATGATGCGATACACGCCACCAAAGGGAACGGCGGGCTTGGCGCGATCGCGCGTCAGGGGCTCGAGCCGCACGCCTTTGCCCCCGGCCAGAATCAGAGCCAGTACGCGTTGCATCCGTGTAATCCTCCGTGCGCGCTTGCAAATCTGGAAACAGCGACAATATAACTCGCACTCGCCGGCGGGTCGCAGACGGGGGCGTCCGGCCCTGGCGCTTCCTGTGTCACCCGCTCATCGCCTGATTATATGGACCGACTTGCAGAACTCAATGCGGCGCAGCAGGAAGCCGTGCGGACGCTTTCCGGACCGCTCCTGATTCTGGCCGGAGCAGGCTCGGGGAAGACCCGGGTTATCACGTGGCGGATGGCCGAATTGATCCGCCACAAGGTCCCGCCCGAAAAGATTCTCTCGGTGACGTTCACCAACAAGGCGGCCCGCGAGATGCAGGAGCGGGCCGGGTCCCTGCTCGGCAAGTCGCTTCCGAAAAAGCCGCTGGTGTGCACCTTTCATTCGCTGTGCGTGCGGATCCTGAATCAGGAAATCACGGCCTTGGGATATCCCGCGCAATTCGCCATCTGCGACCGCGGCGACCAGGAGGCTCTGGCCCGCGCGGCGCTCCGTGACATTCGCGTCGGAGAAAAGGCGCTCAAGCCGGGCGATCTGCTGGCCATCATCAGCCGCTGGAAAAACGCGGCGCTTCACCCGGAAGACGCGCGGGAGGCCGCCGAAAACGACCGTGAATTCCTGGCGGCGGCCGCCTATCGCCGCTACCAGGCCAGCCTCAAGGCCGCCGCTTCCGTCGATTTCGACGATCTGCTGTTTCTGACGCGGGAGCTGTTCGAGAAATTCCCCGACGTGCTTGCCCGCCACCAGTCGCGGTTCTCTCACGTCCAGATCGACGAATACCAGGACACTAACGGCATGCAGTTCGCCATCGTCGAGGCGCTCGTCCGCAGGCATAAAAACATCTGCGTGGTGGGGGACGACGACCAGTCGATTTACGGCTGGCGCGGAGCGGAAGTCCGGCATATTCTCGAGTTTCCCCACATTTTTCCAGGGACGAAGATCATCCGGCTGGAAGACAACTACCGCTGCACCGACCGGATTCTGGAACTGGCCAACCGGCTCGTGCGGCACAATCGCGACCGCCACGATAAAAAACTGGTCCCCCACAAATCGGGGCCCAACAGCGTGCGCATCCGGGATTATCCCGACGAAGAGGCCGAGGCCGTCGAAGTCGTCCGCGAAATCAGTTGGATCATCCAGTCGAAGAACGTCGATCCGGGCAACGTGGCGATCCTGTTCCGGACAAACGAACAGCCCCGCCTGTTCGAGACCGAGCTGCGCCGCGCCAAATTGCCCTACGTCCTTTTGGGAAGCATGAGCTTCTTCGATCGCCGCGAGATTCGCGATCTGCTCGCGTATCTCAAGGTGCTGTCTCGACCTGAAGACGAAATCTCGCTGCTGCGGATCATCAATGTCCCGGCGCGGGGCATCGGCACGGGGACCGTCGAAAAGCTCATCGCGCAGGCCGTGCGGCAGGGGAAACGGGTCTGGGAGATTCTTCCCGTGGTGATCGCCGACGAAAAGTTTCCGCCGGCGGCACGCGGGGCGATCGGCGCCTTTCGCCGGCTGATCGTGAACTATCGCGAGAAGTTCGACGCGAATCCGCAGCGATTGAGCCGGTTGCTGAAGGAGCTGATCGCCGAAATCGATTACGCGTCCGAGGTGCGCAGGCAGTACGACGACCAGGCGCAGCAGGAGCTGCGACTCGAGGCACTGAATGAACTGGTCAACGCGCTCCAGCAGTATGAAACTCGTACGCCCCATCCCACTCTGGCCGGATTCCTCGAAGACTCGGCACTCACGGGGCGCGACGAAGAGAACGACAAGGACGACCAGCTTTCTCAGCGCGGGGTGAAGCTGATGACGCTGCACAGCGCCAAGGGGCTGGAGTTTCCGCGGGTGTTTCTGGTCGGCATGGAAGAAGGGCTGTTGCCGCACCGCCGATCGCTGGATGAATCCGAGGCGACGATTCCGGAAGAACGGCGGCTGTGTTACGTCGGGATCACGCGGGCCCGCGACCACCTGACGCTGACCCGCGCGGCCAGCCGCAAGAAGTGGGGCAAGCCCCGCCCCACGATCCCCTCCCGTTTCCTCTATGAAATGACCGGCAAGCCGGTGCCCATGACCATCGTCGAGGCGGAATTCGAGGGCGATGCGGAAAGATGAGAATTGAAGTGGCGAACGGTGACGGGTTCCAGACCACACTCTTGGCGCTCGGATGCAGTGACCGTGGGCCTCCTCAAATTGCATTTTCCGCGGGGAATGGTCAGACTGGTGGTTGTCTCTCCCGCATCGACCCTGGCAGCGTTTCCGTGGAGGTCAATGTGACGACATCCTGTCCGCATACTTCCGACCTGGTCGGCCCCGTCGGCCGGCGTGACTTTCTCCAATCGGCCGGCATCGCCGCCTCTGCGGGACTGTTCGCCGGGCTGGCGGCTGAATCGGCTTCTGGCTACGCCGCCAACGATACGCTCAACGTGGCCTGCATCGGGACGGGGGGCCGCTGCCGGCATCTGATGAAGTCCCTCCGCGAGATTCCCAACGTGCGGATCGCCGCGGTTTGCGACATCTACGACCTGCATCTGGCGGAAGGGGCGAAGCTCGCCGATCCGAAGGCCGTCCAGTCGAAGAATTTTAACGAGCTGCTGGAACGCAAGGACATCGACGCGATATTGATCGGGAGCCCCGACCACTGGCACGTCCCCATGACGGTCGCCGCCTGCCAGGCGGGGAAAGACGTCTATGTCGAAAAGCCGCTGACCCACAGTTTGAAAGAAGGGGCGGCGGTCATCGAGGCGCAGAACAAGCACAACCGAATCGTGCAGGTCGGGACGCAGCAGCGGAGCATGCCCCACTTTCAGAAGGCACACGAGATCATCCGGGCAGGAACGATCGGCAAGGTGCACAAAGTGCACCTCACCTGGAATCGCAACGCCCCGCGCTTTCGAAAGAGCCCGCAGAACGTTGACCCGAAACAAGTGAACTGGAAGGCCTTTCTGGGAAGCGCCCCGGAGCAGCCGTTCGATGAATACCGCTTCCGCCAGTGGCGCTGGTTCTGGGACTTCGGCGGCGGGATCCTTACCGACCTGATGGTGCATTACATCGACGTCGTGCACTGGTTTCTGGGAGTCGAGCATCCACTGGTCGCGACGGCCATCGGCGATCATTTCAACAGCGCCGGCGTGTGGGAAACGCCCGACACGATCCAGGCGCTGCTGCAATACCCGAACGAATTCCAGGTGTACTTCGAAGGGACGTTCGTCAACGCCCGCAATGGCGCCATGCTCGAATTCATGGGAGAGGATGCCACGCTTTACCTCGATCGCGGGCGGTACGAGGTCCACCCCGAACGCAATAAAAAAGTGCAGCCCGATGAATTGATCCTGAGCACCACTCCGCCGTTTCGCGGCGCCGACTTTTACGACAAACCGGATGGCGAGATGCTGCACCTTCTGAACTGGATCGAATGCGTCCGCTCGCGGAAAACGCCGAACGCCCCGGCCGAAGCCGGCGTTTCGGCCGCCTCTGCGGCGCACCTGGGAAACATCGCCTACCGGCAAAACAAAGTCGCCCGGTGGGAGGCGGACGCGGTGTAGAAGCCGCCTGCTGCTTGCCGATCGGGCGATTCGCAGTCGAGTTGGAGGAATGCAGATGCCCGGAGTTCGACGATCGCGGGGCATTCTGATACCCAGCCTGTGGCAGGTCGTAGTGGCAGCCGCGGCGGTCTGCGGCGGATGTCTTCTGTGGGTGTCATTCCGCGATCGGGAACACATGCACGGTATGGGCCCCCTGCCGGAAAGTCTCGGCGATCGACTTCGAGTCATTGAGTCGCTTGCCGATCGCGGACGCGAGGCAGTCCCGGATCTTGTCGCATTGCTTTCGAGCACCGATCCCAGGATCCGATACCTGGCCCTTTTTGGGTTGGGATGCATCGGCCCGGATGCCGGCGAGGCCGCCGCAATGGTCCGTGAGCGGCTTGGCGACAAAGACGGAGGGGTCAGAGATTCTGCCCTTTCTGCGTTCGCCAGGATCCGCCCGAACTCGGCAGACGTGGTTGAAATCGCAGCCTTGTTGCTGGCCGACTCCGACGTCGGCGTGCAGTCAACGGCGGTCCGTGTGTTGAAGGAGAGGGGCCGGCGAATTGCATCTGTGGCTATCCAGAGCGTCACCCCGATGACCCGTAGCGAGCGTGTTTCAACGCGCCGCCTCGCCATGGAGGTACTTGAACACGTCGATTGGCGCCACGATGAGGCGGCCGTTGCAGAAGCTTTTCGCAGCCTGCTGCATGATCCCGATCAAGACGTTCGCGCCATTGCCGTTTCGGCTGTCGTCGAGCGCGGCGCGGCGTGCGTCGACGAAATCCGCGGATGGTTGCGCGACGGGGACGACAGGATTGCCGGTGCCGCGCTGCGCGCCGTTCCGTTTCTTGGGGCCCACGCGTCGCAGACGCTGCCCGAGCTCCTCGTTCTTGTCGACCGTCGCGAGGGATCGCGGCTTCAACCCGTCCTGAGTGCGCTGGCTTCGCTGAAAACGGCGGCTCAGCCGGCGGTACCGCAAATCTTGCGCTGTGTCGAGACTCTCGAGGACGGCGGGAAATTGGATGCCGCCGCGACATTACTCGAAGTCGGCGCAAATGCTGAGGACGTGGTGCACATCGTGACACCCTTGCTTACCCGAAGCGCCGACACCTGGCGGGCGGGAAGTCTCCTGGCGCGGGCCAGCCCGCAGGAGGCCAGATTGCAGACAACGCGCATCATCGGTGAAATCGAACGTGCGGAAACGTCTGCGATATTACCGGCTCTGCAGGCATTGTGCGGACTGGGCCCCGAGGCAGAGGAGGCGGTTGCACTGCTGTCGCGGCTGGCTCAAGGTCCACCGGGCCCGGTCCGTTACTACTCAATTGAGGCACTCGGCGAGATCGGACCCAGTGCTGCCGCCGCCGTGCCGATCCTTGTTTCGATGCTGAGCGGAAGCAAAACGGACACCGACGCATCGCCCATGGACGAAGTCGTCGCCGAGAGCCTGGGAAAAGTCGGGTCGGCCTCGAGAAGCGCGGTGCCGGCGCTGCTCGAAATCCTCGAGCAGCCGGTTCCGTCTCTTGATGATGTGAATCGGCGCCGAGCGTATCTTCCTCCAGTAAAGAGCGTGGTCGTCGCGCTCGGCCGGATCGGCGAGAATTCTGAAAAGGTCCGTGGAATCCTGCGCCTTCTTTTGACGAGCGATGACTTTGACAATGTCCATCTGCAGACGTTGCAATCGCTTATCACGCTCGAGCGGAATTCCGAATCGGTGCTCCCCGACCTGGTGAGATCGCTTGCAGACAACTCCTCGAACGTCCGGCTGCTCGCGGCGCTCGCCATTACCTCCAACGCCGGCGATCGGCGTGTCGCCGTCGATGCGTTAACGGCGCTGCTGACAGATCAAGATCCCTGGGTTTGCTCGGCAGCGGTGCTGGCATTGCGAGAAATCGGTCGCGACGCGAGATCGGCCGAGCCCACTCTCCGGAAACTGCGAGAGGACAAGCGCAATGCCGTCCCCAATGCAATTCGCGCGGGGTCGCGAGTACACCACGAGACGACGGCGTACTGGCCTGCCGGCACGGACCTGCAGCGTCTCTCGGTCGACGAGGCGGCCTGCTCGGCCCTGGCAGCAATTCAATCGGAAGGAACGGAAAGGATCGACTGCTCGGGAAAACGTGTCTCGGCGGTGAACGCACCATAACGCCACAGGGGGCCATGCCACCCAACTCGGCTTCGCGGCCCGGTCGGTCCGCAGAGAATCAAAATACAACCGCGGCACGTTCCTCTGGCGGAACGGCCGCAGTTGCTGGGTCGTACAATGGCCTGATTGCGACGGTGGAGTTCGCTTCGAGAAAGGCGAGGACCTGGCCGTGTGTGCACGGTCCGTGGTGTGATCCCGGCCTTCGATAATAGGGTTTGGCACCTCCGACGGAATGGCAGGCGAGCTTGCTCGAACCCGATTCGTCCTCACGCGTATCCGATGATCCGCCGGCGCCCCGTCCGGACTGTTCCGGCCGGTCCGGGCGAAAACGAGCCGGCGGTCTGGCAGACATAATCATCGGCAACAGGCGGCGCGCAATCCGCAGAATTCCGCGCAGTCTGCGTGGGTCCTGCGCAAGAACGTCGATTCCCGCCGGGGTACCATGCTTGAATCCGGCCCGCGGGCATGAAAGAATTGAAGATCGAGTTGTTTTCTGAGCCGGGACGCAAACCGGTCTGGCCCGACGATCGAGCGGATTCATACCGGCCGGCTTGTGGCTCATTAACTGTTTTGACGCGGGAGAAGAACATGCCGTCGTGGTCGCAGTCTTGCTTGTTGGCGGTCGTCACCCTGGGAATGGTGGTTTCCACTGCGCGGGCCGCCGATGAGCGGAAAAATACTCCGGCCGAAGGGCCCGAAGCCGAGGCCTCTGTATCAGCCGGGCAGGCGGCGATCGAAAAGAAATTTGCCGAAGACCTTTCGGGGGTCGTCTTCGCCGGGAGCTACAGCGTGACTGCCGCCGGCAAAGAGACGCCCGCCGAGATGGAAAAATACACGATCAACCGGGTTTCGAAGGTCAAGGATCGCGAGGACTACTGGCTGTTCGTCACCCGCATCCAGTATGGTAAGACCGATCTGGAAGTCCCCCTGATGCTGCAGGTCAAATGGGCCGGCGACACCCCCGTCATCACGCTCACCAACCTGACGATCCCGGGGCTGGGAACATTTACCTCGAGGGTCATGATTTACGGCGAGCGCTACGCCGGGACCTGGCAACATGGCAAAACCGGGGGGCATTTGTGGGGGAGAATCGAGAAAGTCGACAAATCTGCCGAACCGAACGGAAAAACCCCCGCCGCGACCCCGCCAGGCGCGAAATAGGGGTGCTGTCCTGATTTGGCGAAGGCCGCAAGATAGTACCGCGGCCGCGTCGGAATGGCCGCCGCGCTGCACACGCAAATCAGGAGGCCAGCGAAGTCAGCGCTGTGCGGATCTCTTGTGCGGCGATTCCCCGCCGGCCCACGATGTCCGCGTGGCAAAACGACGCTTGCCTCCGACACGCCTGAGCGGGGGGCGCAATCCAATAGCGGGCCGGCCCGTGCTGAGCACCTGCCTCGAAAACGACAGTGCCCCCCCTTTTGCGCGTGGAATTGAGGCGCGACTGTGTTACGATAATTCGATCCTCTCTCACATCCGGCTCTTAATTCCGGGAATTTCATCCGTGTCGCGTCCTGTCGTGGAGGTCAGGTAAATGGAACTGTCAATCACCGAGTGTCCGGCCTGCGGCGCCGTGGTCATGGGCGGCGAAGCGATCTGTTCCGGCTGTGGAAAACAGCTCCCGGCCGCCGCCAGCGAGCGCGGTCAGACGTCGGCCGGGCGGGCCGGGGCAAGCGAGATGACCTGCCCCGGATGCGGCATGAAGGTTCCCCGCGGCGTGCTCCGTTGCCGTGACTGCGGTACCTATATGAGCGCCGACGTGGAAGCCGCCGCCCTGGCGCAACAGGCCGGCCGGATCTTTACACCCGGCGGTTCCTCGGGGGGTCTGATGGGAGGGGGCGCTGCATTCGGAAGTTCCAACTATAACCGGCTCGCGGCGGGCAGCCCCGCAAATTCGAGCTTTGCCGAAGTCGCCGATGATGCCGACTTCGATCTCGTTCCCGACGTCAATCTCGTCGACGTCAATATGCGCGATATTGAAGAGGGTCGGCTGAGCACTCAAGGGCGGCCATCGGGCGAGATTGTGGACGACGACTTCGAGTTGGGAGACGGCACAGGCGCGGAAGAGTACAGTGTCGCCGACGAGGGGGCGATAGCCACTCATGCTCCGGCCGCGCCTGCCGAAGGAGCGACAGTTCCGGCGGAAGCCGCGGAGGGCGCAGTCGCCACGTCACCGCCTGAGGCTGTCGCCGCGCCGCCGGACGAAAAGGCCGCGCCGCCGGTTCCAGCGGTCCCCCATTCCGTGGAAACAGGGGGCGACGTGTTGCTTGATGCCGCCCTGGCGGAGCAGCAGGAAGCCGTCAAGCGATCGAAGCTGGGCCGCCGCCGGTTGCGGCGCACCGCCGTGACGGCCGCTACGGGGGATCGGTTTCTCATCTTCTGTCCGAACGGCCACCGCATCCAGGTTCTGGAACGCCACCGCGGCCGCACCGGCCGGTGTCCGAACTGCAAAGCACTCTTCTTCGTTCCCGTAGCCGACACGAACCTGACGCTCGGCCAGGCGGGGGGACAGACCGCCGGCGCGGCGGAGGCAGAAGCTGCCGGCCAGGCAGCAGGTGCGCCGCGGGTTCCCGCCGGATACAGCCGGTGGATCACCGACGTCCGGCTGCACCGCGTCAATCCGGCCAGGCTCAAACTCAAACCGGGAAGCCTCGAAGCCGAGTACGAGTCGGTCGATCTGGGAGTCTGCCCCGAACATTTGCTCGCGGCGGTGGTCTATGCCGGCAGCGGGCCGTTCCGCGCCATGCAGGAGCCAAAAAAGAAAGCGGCGACGCGGCAGGCGATGCTCGAATATCTGGCGGCCAGCAAGCCCCTGGCCGACCTGCCCGTCCCTAAAAAATACCCCCTGACCCCCGACCTTCTGGCCCAGCTTAAGATCGTCCAGCCGTCCGTTCCCGGCGAAGAATCGCTCTTCGCCGACATCCCCGTGTTCGGTCAGGGACGGATCGGACTTCGTCTTCCGGCCGCCGATGCCACCGGCGAACGGGCCTACCTGTCCTTCACTCTCTCGCAGTTCCGCCAGTTTTCACAGATCTTGGCGGAAGCGTTCGGCCTGGCCGACTACGGCGCCGGGACCTCCATCCCGCTCACCGACGAAACAACCGAATCGAAGTGCCACTACAGCGACGCCGTGATGCATTCGCTGGCTGCCGACAGGCT
>JBLMWR010000972.1:0-9501 GCA_050257335.1 Deltaproteobacteria bacterium
CTGGATGCCTTGCGGAACCTCAGTCCGGAGTTACATCGCAACCGGCTCCGTAGCCCGGTCACTCCGTGACCGGTCGGGCTCCTGTGCCACTCGCACATCCGACCCGAGAACTGCACTTGCGCCTCCTTGCGCTTCGCGGCTCGTTACGCGAAAACCCCGGCGCAGACCCTCGGAAGCGATTGTACGCCCAGACGGCGGAGTCACGGAGTGACCCCGCTACGCGCGGATGAACCGCCGGCCTTTCATTTCGAACCGCGGCAGCGACCCCGTTTTTACGGCGACGATTTCGGCCTGAAAGTTCCAGCGGGCTCGAATCATATCGCCAATTTGGGCAACCAATTGCTCGACCGCGCTCACGCCGAGGGCCGGCACCGGTTCAATTTCAATCTTGATGTGTTGCATCGCCTTGACAGTCTGCAATTCGATCCGGAATTCGGCGACGCCGTCGAATTGGCGGATGACGTCTTCCAGGGCGGATGGATAGAGGTTGTTTCCGCGGATGGTGATCATTTCGTCCGTGCGGCCGAGAATGCCGCCGGGGAGGAAGAGGACGTGGGGGCGCAGTTGCGCGGCGGCCGCGAACACGTCTTGGCGCGTCCCCCCCGGGCCCCCCCTTATGAAGGGGGGGAAAGAAGGAGTAATACCTGCCAATGAGGGGTCGACAGCGGTTCCTCCCCCTCTTCGTAATGCGGGGGCAGGGGGGGGCGGTTCGCTTCCTGTTCTCCCTCGCACACGATCTCCCGTGCGGTAGCGGATCAGCGGGCTGCCGAGTCGCCCAAGATTGGTGATGACCAGTTCCCCTTCCGTTCCGGTCGGGACCGGCTGGCTGGTCAGCGGGTCGATGATCTCGGCGATGCACTCGGTCTCGAGGACGTAAAGTCCGCCGGGTTCATCGAGCGATTCGATCGCCAGCGGACCCAACTCGGTCATGCCCCAGTGATCAACGACTTGCCCTCCCCACGCTGCTTCGATGCGTCGACGCGTGGCGGGAATGTTGCCGCCGGGCTCGCCTGCGACGAGAATCGCCCGCACAGGGCTGGCTGGCAGATTGATCTTCTGCTCGGCGGCGACCTCCGCCAGCCGCAGAGCGTAGGTTGGCGTACAGCAGACGATGGTAGCGCGGTTCTCGAGCAGCAGGTTCAGCCGCGCCGGGCTGCTCATCCCGCCGGCGGCAATGCACAGATTCCCCAGCCGGTTCGCTCCCTCAAATCCTGCCCAGAACCCCAGAAAGGGGCCGAACGAAAAGGGAAAGAAAAGTCGATCATCGCGGCGCAGTCCCATCAATCCGAAAAGTTGCCGCCAGTTTCCGAGAATCGCCTCCCAGCTTTGCGGCGTGTCCAGCCATCGCAGCGGAACTCCAGTCGTCCCCGAAGTCTGATGCAGTCGCGAGTATTGCGAGAAATCGTACGTCAGATTCGTGCCGTAAGGGGGGTGAGCGGCCTGATCGGCCAGAATCTCGGCCTTGGTTGCAAAAGGGAGCCTCCGCAAATCCTGCGGGGTCTGAATGTCAGCAGGAGTGACACCGGCGGCAGCGAACTTTGCCCGCCAGAAGCGGTTGCGCGGCAGGATCTCCGCGAGCAGGGCCGCCAGCCGGGCGGACTGGTAGCGTTCCAGATCGGCCCTGGATCGAATCTCTGTTATCGCATCGGGGTGGTTCATGTCGATCATGTCATTGAAAACGGAATTCCCGGAATTCTCAATGACAGTCTCTCCAATTTCCGCGGGTTCAAGTCGCTCCGGCCGCCGGGTCGATGACTGTGGAGTATGACCGCCAACGCCAAGCAAGAACAACTCCGCCTGGGTTTTTTAACGGCAATCGAGGTACCGGAGAAGGGATACGTCGGCGGGCTGCTGGTGACCAACCATTGCGGCCGGCCTCTGGAATTTCAATGCACCGTCCCGGTCCGGCCCAATCCGACCCAGGAAATCCTGTACGGCCCGACGCTGGCCCCTTTTATACTCGGCGAACTGATCGGCGGAACTCTTGTCGAGAAGGCCGGTGTCAAGCCGCAGTTGATTCTGACCGACCGTGAGCAGATCCTGGAATTGCGGAATCACGTTGAGCAGCCGGTGGCGCTGGTCGAGCGGCAGAAAGAATCGGCCGATTCTGCGGAAGCCGAAACGTCGCGATCGCTCAAGCTGGGGCAACAGATCGTACGCTTTCACCCGGCGCACGACGGCGACCGCCAGACCGTCTCCCGTGGAGCAAACCACATTCCCGCCAACGCCGACCTGCAGGAACCTTTCGACAGGGTCCGCGAAGCGCTGCAGGAAACCCTGCGGAGCGGAGCGCTGCGATGAGCGACGTTTCCGATCCCACTCAAATCGTTGACTGCGAGGCGGCGGCGCAAGCGAGCCGTCCGGCCAGTGACCTCACTGGCGAGCGTGGCGTCGAGATCTTCGCCTCAGGAATGAACGGCGCGCTCCACCGGCTGCCAAAGGTGCGCTGCGTGAATCTGCCTATGGGCATTCCCGTCGTGCCGAACCTTCAGTGGCGTCCGTACTGGCCGCGGGTCAGGACGATCAGCCTGACCTTTCCGGCCGGGCTGGAATTTCTCCCCCCGAAACGGCCCGAGAGCGAATGGCAGGTCTCCGAACTGGTTCCCGTCGCGCAGCCGGCGGTAACCAAAGCACTCCTCGGCGACGGCCCGCATCCCGAACGCAAAGCCACGCGCATCAAACCGCCCAGCGAGGCGATATCGATTGAAGACCGCCTGTTTTACCTGCTCCAGCCTCCTCTCGAGACGTGGCTCAAGGGGCAGGAGCTCATTATGCCCTTCGAGCCCTTTCCCTACCAGTACGAGGGAATTGCCTGGCTATTTTCGCAGAAGGCGGCCCTTCTCGCGGATGAAATGGGGCTGGGGAAGACGATGCAGACGATCACCGCGATTCGGTTGCTCCTGCGCGCCGGTCAGGCCCGCCGAATCCTGCTCGTCTGCCCCAAACCGCTCATTCCCAACTGGCAGCGCGAATTCCGGGCCTGGGCCGAAGAACTTCCCGTGGTCACGCTCGAAGGCGACGCCGTCCGCCGGCAGATGTTGTGGACGATGCCGGGCGTCACCATTCTGCTGGCCAATTATGAGCTGCTCATGCGCGACGCCGAGACGTTCGGCGAACAGCCCCCGCAATTCGACCTGGTAATCCTCGACGAGGCGCAGCGGATCAAGAACCGCGATTCGCGGACGGCGACGACGGCGCGCGGCATTCCGCGCGAGCGCAGTTGGGCACTTACCGGCACCCCTATCGAGAATCGTCCCGAAGAACTGGCGTCCCTTTACGAATTCATGGAGGTCGTTCCCCCCCGGGCGACCCCCGACCTGCGGCAGCTCACTCTTCTGGCGAAGCAGTTCATTCTGCGGCGCACGAAAGACCTGGTGATGAAGGACCTTCCCCCGCGACTCGATCGCGACGAGTACCTCGAACTGGCGCCCGCCCAGAGGCTGGCGTATGACACGGCCGAGAAGGAGGGGGTCGTGCAGCTCGACGGGCTCGGGGAATCGATCTCGATCCAGCACGTGTTCGAGCTGGTGCTCCGGCTCAAGCAGATTACGAATTTCGATCCGCTTACGGGGGAGAGCGCCAAACTCGAACGGGTCGAGGCCGACATGGAGGAAATCGCCGCGTCGGGCGGAAAGGCGATCCTGTTCAGCCAGTGGACCAATTGCATCGACTGGCTGGAACAGAAGCTGGCGCGGTTCAACCCGCTGATCTACCACGGCAAGGTGCCGGTTCACAAGCGCGAGCCGATCCTCAAACAGTTCAAAGAGGACCAGCAGGCGAACCTGCTGATGATGAGCTACGCCACGGGGGCGGTGGGGCTCAACCTGCAGTTCGCGGGGTATGTGTTTCTGTTCGACCGCTGGTGGAACCCGGCGGTGGAAGACCAGGCCATCAACCGCGCGCATCGCATCGGGCAGAAAAGCCAGGTGATCGTCACGAAATTCATTTCCAAGGACACGATCGAAGAGCGCATCAACCGCGTGCTCGACGAGAAGCGAAAGCTGTTCGCGACAGTGCTCGGCGAAGGGGACGCCACAAACGTCTCACTCAGTCTGAACGCGGCCGAGATCTTCGGGCTGTTCGATCTGAAGGCCCGGCACGGGAAGGGAACCCGGGCGATCGGGCCGGAGGCGCCCGCCGCCTGACCGCGGTCTGGTCGTGGCCGGTCTCCTGACCGAGTCACAACAATCGTCACGCCAGGCCGTTCTCCGACTCGTCGGTTTCTTCGCCGTTGCCTGCCGCCCCCAGCGTGCGCTTCACGACTTTTCGCAGCTCGCGGAGGGTGACCGGCTGGACGAGGACGCGGGATGAGGGAGTTTCCGGGAGACGATCCTTCCATGCCGACTGCTGCTCGGCGAGAACCAGCACCACCGAGACGGGGGCGTCTCCGCAGATCTCCTGGGCGTCGCTGTAGCCCTTGACAGCGTCGTCTCCCAGAGCGTCTCCCATGATGATCATGCAGTCGGGGGGGCTGCTTTTCAGTCGCGTCAGCCCGCGCTGCAGGTCGGACAGGACCAGCACCCGGAAGCCGTGCTTCGAAAAGTACTCGCGCAGCACATCCTGCTGTTTGTGGCGGTCTTCGATGCACATGATGGTGTGAAGCGCATTCGTCGCGCCCGGGGGGCGAGTCGATTCGGCCGCCGCACGGGGGGCGGCCGGAGACGGAGTCTGGCCGACCTCGGCGTACGCGGCGCGCAGATCGCGGAGCGCGTCGCCGGGCGTCTGATAGCGGAGGCTCGGATTGAGCTGCATCATCCGGTCGATGATGTTGGCGACGCAGCGGGGAAGATTGGGCTCGAGGACCCGCACCGGGCGCACCTGCTGATACCGGCTGAACTGGCTGCGCTCGAGGCGATCTTTCGTGCGCGAGAGGGGAGGAACGCCGGTCACCAGCTCGTAGTAAATCGCCCCCAGAAAATACAGATCGCTGCGCGGGTCGCTGCGCGGAGCGCCGGTGTTCTTCTCGAGCGTGGCGTATTCCAGGGCCCGCTGCGCGCTTTCGCCTTCGTAGCGCTGGTCCTCGGCGACCCCCGCCAGCCCGAAATCGACGAGCTTGGCCACCCCCTGGCTGCTCATCAGCACGTTGGTCATCTTCAGGTCGCGGTGGGTCGATCCGCGGCCGAAGGCGTAATCCAGCCCCGCCGTCATGTCCACCAGGCACCGGGTCGCCTCGATCGGGCTCAGTTTCTTGCGGATATTGATGAAGTCCCGAAGGTTTCCCCCCTCGACGAACTCCATCGCCAGATAATGCTGTTTGTTCGATTCCCCCACTTCGTAAATGGGGACGATGTTTTCGTGCTTGAGGGCCTTGCCAAGGTCGGCCTCGCGGTGGAATTCGGCCACCGCCTTGGGGTCCTCCGACCAGCGCTGCCGCAGCACCTTCAGCCCGACCATCTTTCCCGTCCGCAGGTCGCAGGCCCGGTAGACCCGCGCGAAGCTCCCCGAGGCGTTCCGGTACATGAGCTTGTACGGCCCCAGCACCAGGCCGTCGATTTCCCCCTTTTCGATCCGACCCACCTGGTACGACGTCAAAATCCCCTTGTGCTCAAGCCACCTCAGAACGTCCTCCGTCTGACAGTTCTTCCTCCCCAACTGCCCGAGACAGACGTCGATCTGGTGTTGTGGAACAAGCTGCAGACGCACCAGCATCCGGCAGAGCTCGTCGATCTTCGATGAGGACATGCAGAGGTCGCCGATTCTTCATCAACAGGCGCCGGACCGCACGGCGGCCTGCGACACACGATGAGCCTTCCGCCGCGCGGTCACATGCCGAACTTTCCTGCCCGCGAGCGGCTGAAGAATCACGTGAAATCAAAACTTGACAATAAGAACACGGAATTCGGCCCGCGACCACAGACAGGCCCGCGGAAGCCGCGAGAATCGCCGAAATGATCTTCCGCAATCCTAATATTACAACCTCACAGGGCCGTGTCAAAGGTGGTTGCGGAGAATCGACTTGATCTCTTCCACTGTCGCGGGCGAGCTGTCGTAGACGAGCGGGGGGCCCCGCTGACCTTCGAGTTTCGTGACCACAAAGTCCTGCCGGAATCGCGACAGCGCCAGGATGTAATCCCGGTCATCGGCCATTTCCTTCACGTCGGAGAGGTTGAGAACTTTGAGATTGTCCCCGTCGGCAACCGTCCCGCGAAAGACCCGTTCGACGCGTACGCGGTCGCTCTCCGATTCGCTCTTCGGAGCCATCCGCCGGGCGAGCACGACCACATCCGCCTTGAGAATCTGGTCATGGCTGACGGTCTGGGGACGGGCCGTCGTGATGTCCATGACGAGCAGCATCGTCGTCCAGGCGAGAGCGAGGACGAACGTCACGGTCAGCCAGCGCCGCCCTGCCGGCGGCGGCCGATCGTGAAGGGCCGGGCCTGCGGCGCCCGGCGCTCGGCTACGAGAACGCGTGGCTGACATCGACCTGATACTGCTGATCGAGCGCTTCTTCGAAATCAAAGACGTCGCTGAAGTCGGAAAGCTGGTCACTGTCGGTCTTGCTCATTTCTCCCCGTTCGATCAGGTCGAAAACCATCCGCCCGAAGTCCTCGGTCGTGTGGATCGACCAGCAGTGAAACACCATCCGCGCCATCAGGCCGAACTGCTCCAGCGCGAACTCGCGAATCCCTTCGAGCAGTTCCGGTCCCGTGATGTGACGGCATTCGTCGCCGAGCCCCTGACTCCGCGTGCGGCCCAGTTTTTGTTGCGAGCGCCGCAGGGCCGCAAAGAGAAAATCGTAGGCTCTCGGATGATACCGCAGACGGGGCGGCGGAGTTTTCTGCGTGGTGCTCATGGATGGTCGCTGATCCGCTTTCGATGACGTTCGGCCCGCGTCGTTCTGGCCGTGTGCCCGCTTTCATTCCCGGACTCTATTCTTCATCATTACCTGAAGCGGCGACTCAACGCAAGATTCCCTTTGCCAGTCTCACCCTCCCCCGGACTTCTTTCCCTTGCTGACGACCGTGAGGACGTCGGCGAGGTCCGCGAGAATCTGGCGGCTGTCTTCGTACTGCACCAGGAGCTTGCGGGCCAGAATCTCCTGCCCCACCACCTTCCCCTGCCCCTGGCGGGTGACGACGACGGCCCCCACGTTCGGCAGCTCTCGGCGGTATTCTTCGTAGGTATCGTATTCATAACGCAGGCAGCATTTCAGCCGCCCGCAGCGTCCCGAAATCTTGGTCGGGTCGAGGGTCGCTTTCTGCAGCTTGGCCATCTTCATCGAGACGGGGGGCATCTCGCGCAAGTGCGTGTTGCAACACACCGGTTTGCCGCAGTCGCCGTAATCCGCCAGCAGCTTCGCCTCGTCTCGGACGCCGATCTGCCGCATTTCGATCCGCACGCGGAACCGGCCGGCCAGCGCCTTGACCAGTTCGCGGAAATCAACGCGGTTTTCCGACAGGTAGTAAAACAGCAGCCGTTCGCCCCCGAACAGGTGCTCGACGTCCACCAGTTGCATCGGCAATTTGTGCTGGGCGATCAGCTCCTGGCAGCCGCGGAATTCGTCCCGTTCCTGCCGCTTCAACTCGTCGATCTTCTGGCGGTCCTGGTCGGTCGTCTCCCGCAGGACGTGCCCCTTCGCTTCGGCGGCCCCCAAGTACTCGCGGGTGCGGTCGGTGGCCGGACAGAGTACTTCCCCGACTTCGAGCCCCCGATCGCTGCGGACGATAACCTGTCCGCCGCGGGGATAGTTGTCGCGCCCCTTGCTTGCGAATTCGCCGATAAACCGCGTCGCCCCATAACGGACGACATAGCGTGCTTCCATGGTCTTCTCGTTTTTTATGATTCCGGACCGGAATCCGGTTTTCCGGCCCTGTCGAGCTCGCCTCCTGAACCACTCCTTGCACTGGGTACGACCGCGATTATAACGTGTGCCTGGGCGTAAGCGTTAACCATCGGCAGGACTGTTAAGGGATAGTTCTCATGAAACCCCGGCGACGGCTCTCCTGGAGAAAATTCTGCGACACAGTCGAAGAGGCCGTCGCCTCGCTCCCCGAGCCGTTCCACAAATACCTCGAAAACGTCGTCGTCGACGTTCAGGAGGAGCCCTCCGATCGCGATTACGCGGCGCTCGAAGGCCGCGGGGGCACTCAGGGCGCCGGACTTCTATTAGGATTGTTCGTCGGCGTCCCCCTGACATCGCAGGGGTACGGCGACCGGCACCCGAACGTCATCAAGATCTTCCGCCGCCCGATGGAACAGGTCAGCCGCACGCGCGGCGCTCTTTTGCGGAACATCCGAGCCACGGTGATCCACGAATTTGCCCATCACTTCGGTTTCAGCGAAGAACAACTCGAAGATTTCGAGCGCGCCCAGCGCCGGGTCGAAGACGGCGACTGACATACCAACCCGAAGCGCCAGCGAGGACGTGCGCAAAACCACGCCGCCGCACCATCCCCCGTCGCCTCCGTCGTCACGTCCCCGGCTGCCACGCCCGCGCCAGCCGCGTGAATTCTTCGCCCCGGGCTTCGTAATTTGGGAACCAGTCGTAGCTCGCGCAACCGGGGGACAGCAGGACGATTTCTCCCGGCGCCGACTGGGCGGCGGCCCATTGGAACGCGGCCTCGAACGTGACATGCACCTTCGCCGGGCTCTTTCCCTGCGGATCGGCCGCGCGCAACAGCTCCTTGAGTCTTTCCGCCGTCTGTCCCAGAAGGGCCGCAGCTTTTACGCGCCGCTCGACAATGCCGCGCGCAAGTTCCGCCAGATCGAGCCCCTTGTCGTAGCCCCCGGCCATCAGCACGATGGGGACGCGAAACGCGTCCAGCGCCAAGAGCGTCGCTTCGGGAGTCGTGGCCTTCGAGTCGTTGTAGAATTTCCTCCCCCCCGCTTCGGCGACAAGCTGCAACCGGTGCGAAAGCCCTTCAAACGCCGTCAGTCCCGCTTCGATTTCCGCGCGGCCATTTCCCAGAACCAGGGCCGCGCACGACGCCGCCAGCGCATTCTGAAAGTTGTGGACCCCCGGCAAGGCGAGCCATTTGCCCAGCGGCAGAACCTGCTCGCGGGGGCCGTAGCGGAACAGGGCCCGGCGCTTGTAGGCGTCGAAACCGACGGCAAACATCCCTTGCCGCCCTTCGTCTTCGCGCCCGAACCAGATCTTGCGCGCCCTCGTCTGCCAGCCTGACACGTCCGGATCGCTCTGGTTCAGGACCGCAAACCGGTCGGCCGTCTGCCAGCGCAGAATGTTCTGCTTGGCCGCGCGATACGCCTCGACCGAGCCGTGGCGATCGAGATGGTTCGGGGAAAAATTGGTGACGACGGCGACGTGCGGATTGGGTTCGAGCGGCGCCAGATCCTCGAGCTGAAAGCTGCTGAGCTCGAGGACGACCCGGTCGCCGGGTTCGATCTGATCGACGACCGGCAACAGGCTTTTCCCGATGTTCCCCCCGAGCCACACACGGTGCCCCGCCCGGTCTGAAACCCGGCAAGCGGGGGGCGGGGCGCCGACTGGCACGTTGGTTCCCCCGGTCGGTCCGAACTGGCTTCCCGCCGCGTCTCCCAACC
>JBLMWR010000973.1:0-2920 GCA_050257335.1 Deltaproteobacteria bacterium
TCGTGTTCCCCGGGCCCCTCGACGCGCGCCTTGAACTGGCTCGCCTCGCGCCAGCTCTGAAAGTCGTACGAGACGTACGTGCCGTTCTCGACGTTGATGACTTCGGCGAGGTCTTTGAAGAGCAGGCAGAAGGCCCGCCGGACCGACATGACCTGGATGGCCATGTACAGCCGGTTCAAGACCAGCACGCTCGCTTGCATCCCCGTACTCGGCCCCGCGGTCATCGATCACCTCACCTGCGTTGTGGCAACAAAAACAGGCAATGGACGGCGGACACCGTTCACGATGCCGCCGTAGCCGGACAGACGATTCGGTGCTTCTTCCCTGGTCAATCGTTGCGGGAATTCTAGCAGGCGACTCGGGGCACGACAACTGCGGCATGCGGTGCAGCCGGTTCTTGTGCCCAGGCTCCGCCTCGGCATGACACGCAAAGTCGGTCCGGCCTGCCAGGCCCGTCAAGCTGGACCTGCCGGGGCGCGGCTCAGCTCCCCACCAGCCACGGGAGCGCCGCCCCGGCGGGGGGCAGTTTCACCACTTCGACCCCCGTCACCTCCGGGTGCCCGCGGACTTCTTCCAACGCCTCGGCCGAGGGCTCATTGTCGAGGTTGAGCACCGCCACCGCGGCGCCCCCCGGCTCGTTTCGCTCGCGCCCCAGCGCCATGTGGGCGATATTGATCTTGTGCTTCCCGAATACCGTCCCGATGAACCCGATCAACCCCGGCATGTCGCGGTGCCGGTAGATCAGCAGCGTTCCGTCGAGATAGGCATCCAGTCCGAACTGGCCCAGCCGCACCAGCCGCAGAAACTGCTTGCCGAAGATCGTTCCTGCCGCCGTCAGCTCCCCGGCATCGGTTTCGACGGTGGCCCGGATCATGGTCGAGAAGTCTCCGACTTCGCTCGAAGCCGACTCGGTGATCCGAATGCCGCGCTCCCTGGCCAGCAGTTCGGCGTTGACGATATTGACGTGTTCGGCAAGGGCCGATTCGAGCAGGCCGGCGGCGAAGCTGGAGGTGATGAGCCGCGTATTCTTCGTCGCCGCCTCGCCGCGGAAGAGAACGTGAGCCGATCGCACGCCGGCTCCCCGGGTCTGCTGCGCCAGAAGCAGCCCCAGCCGGCGGCCGAGGTCGAGGTACGCCCGGATGTCGGCCATCTCGGCCGCCGAGAGGGGCGCCATGTTGACGGCATGGCGGACTTCGTTGCGGAGCAGAAAGCCGGCCATGATCTCGGCCGCCTCGACGGCCACGAGTTCCTGCGCCTCGTCGGTCGAAGCGCCCAGGTGCGGCGTGGTGAGAACCGCCGGCAGCCTGATGAGCCGGTTGTCCCCCGGCGGTTCCTTTTCGAACACGTCGAGTGCCGCGCCGGCGACCTGGCCGCTCTCGATGGCGTCGGCCAGCGCCGTCTCGTCGACGATCCCCCCGCGGGCGCAATTGATGATCCGCACTCCTTTTTTCATCCGCGCCATGCGGGGGGCGTTGATGAGTCCGCGGGTTTCGTCGTTGAGCGGGGTATGGACGGTCAGGAAGTCGCAGTGCTCGATCAGGTCGTCCACCGCGCGGACGACTTCGATTCCGTGTTCGGCGGCCCGCTCGGCCGAGAGAAACGGATCGTACCCGATGACTTTCATCTCCAGGCCGATGGCCCGTTTGGCGACGGCCATTCCGATCCGTCCGAGCCCCACGACCGCCAGAGTCTTGCCTGCCAGTTGCCTTCCGGTGTACGACTTGCGGTCCCACTGGCCGGCCTTCATGCTGGCCGCCGCCGGCGCGATGTTGCGCGACAGGGCCAGCAGCATGGCAATCGTGTGTTCGGCGGTGCTGGTGGTATTGCCCGCCGGCGTATTCATGACGACGATCCCCTCGCGCGTCGCCGCCGCCAAGTCGATGTTGTCGACCCCGACCCCCGCCCGGACGATCGCCTTCAGCCGTGGCTGGTCCTTAAGCAGCTCCTCCGTCAGCGTCGTCCCCGAACGGATGATGATGCCGTCGGCTGCTTTGAGCGCCTCGCGGACCTCCGGCGGTTTGAGTCCGCTGCGCACGTCGACTTCGAGCCCCGCGCCTTTCAGGCACTTCAGGCCGGCGGGGGACAAACTGTCGGTAATCAGAACTCGGGGCATGGTCGAACAATAAACCGTTTCTAGGATTAAGGAGGTGGCGACGGGCCGAACCGCGCCGCGTCAGACGCGCGGTTCCGTAATCTCAATGCGATGCCCGTCGGGGTCGTTGAGAGCCGCCCTCCGTCCCCAGGGGGAATCGTGCGGATCGGAAAGAACTTCGGCACCAAGTTTTCTCAGTTTGGCCACCTTTTCGTCAACTGAGACGGCTGGAAAACCGTCACGACGGGTGGGACCCGCGGGCGATCCACCCCCGGCTCGACGGATGCACCCCGTCACCTGCAAAGCCAGGCGACGATCCCCGTCACGGGCGCAAGGCCCACCAGGATCATGCTCGCGCAGCCAGCCGATTTCATCTCGATCCCGTGTTTGCGCGCGATCGCTTCCACCGCCGTTTTGGCGTCGGCCAGTCGCGCCCCCGTCCGCGCGCGATACAGCTTGATCGCCTGAATCTTCTGACCCTTGTTCAAGAGTTCCCAAAGGTCGGCATCGACTTCGTCCGGCACGGGGGCGTCCCGCGCGGGTGGCGGCGAATCTCCGCGCTCCATCGCCTCGACGGCCGCTTTGGCCTCGGCCAGTCCCACTCCGGTCTGCGCGCGATAGACTTTAATTGCCTCGATCTTCCGACCCTGCCGAACCAGCGACCCGACGTCGTCTTCCGTCCCCGTGGCTGCGGTCGCTCCCGCGTCCGCCGTGTACTCCAGGCGGAGTGCCGCACCACATTTCGGACAGGCATTGCTTCCCACCGGGATAGACGCATTGCAGAAATCGCAGGTTGGCATGGTAGGCCCGCCATGAAAGAGGATCACT
>JBLMWR010000974.1:0-11138 GCA_050257335.1 Deltaproteobacteria bacterium
CTCCTGGAGAGAAACGAGAATTTCATCCGCCAGGCCGGGGCCCGGGCGCTGGCCGTGTGGTGCACGCCGGAAAACGTACCGGCATTGGTCAGGGCCCTTGACGACAACTTCTTCCCAGTCCCCTGGGCGGCCCTGGAAGGCCTGGGGCGGCTGCGCGATGAGCGGGCCATCGAACCGATCGTGAGCCTTCTCAAAGCCAAAAAACATCGCTCGCAGGCGGTCCAGGCACTGTCGGCGTTCGTTGAATCCGCCGAACACGCCGCGCTTGAGCTGCTCGCCGCGCCGGATTCGGACATGCGTTTCGACGCCTGCCAGGTTCTCAAGGCCATCGGGGGACTGAACAGCGTCGACTCGCTGGCGATTGTTGCGCGCGACGACGAGAATGGGATCGTGCGCCTGGTGGCGGGCCAGGCCGTCAAGGAAATCCGCCGGCGGAATCAATAACAACCGGACCAGAAAGGAAACGCCATGTGGAACATCATCATCGGGCTTGTGTTCATTGGCGGCGGTTTGAGCGGCCATCTGACGCTGCGCGGGACCAACAGCGGACCGGCGCTGGCCGGCCTCGGAGCGGTGCTCGCCATCTGGGGAATCGTCCAGGTCGCCAGAGGGCGCAACAGCCGATAATCGGGTTGGATGCCGTCGTCCAGAAGATCCGAAAGCGGTGGCGAGTCACTGCACTCCGAGGCTGCCCCGTACTCGACCTGCGCCACCCGCCCCATTAGACTGTAAGAGGCGCTGACGGGTGCGCCGTTTCGACCGGAGTCGAGGCGGCCATCGGTCGAATTTTCGGGGAGCACGCAATGCGGAACTTCAGCACGGCCTGGGTAGGGATCACGGTCTGTCTCGCGGCACTGCTGGCGGCCGTCTGGGTCGCGCCGGTTCCTGCGGTGCACGGTCAGGACAAATCGAAATTGGCGAAGAAATCCGCAAAAGGGGGACGGGGAAAGCCTGTGGCGAACACCAAAAGCCTCGACGTCAAGGCCGACCAGATACAGACTTCATTCACGAAGGAAGCCGAGGAGCTGGCGGGGCAGTATTACGACGCCGGGCATCTCGACAAGGCCAAGTCGCTCCTCCAAGCCGTCCTCGCGGTCAATCCCGATGCGCCCAACATCAGGAAGAAGCTCGAACTGGTCAATGAAGGGCTCCTCAATTCGAACGACGTCGAAGTGGAAATCAGTCCCTCGCAGCTCTGGAAGCCGTCGGGCGCCGTCGTCCTCCCCAAAGGCGCCCTGCGGATCAGGGCCGAGGGGACCTACCGCTTCGAAGCCAGCGCCAGTGGAGTCAGCGCCGCGGGGTTCCCCGACAAAGATCCCTCGGAAGACATGGTCTCCAGCGTCCCCTGCGGCGCACTGATGGGGATCATCATCGCCGACGGGAAAGCCGGCAAGCCCTTTCTCATCGGCGATTCGGTCGAGTTCACGCCCAAGGAAAGCGGGATGCTGCTGTTGCGCCTGAACACCCCTCCTGGAAACAAATGCAGCGGGAAGATCAAAGTCACCATCAGCGGCAGCGTTCAGGCCGATCGGCCCCCGCCGCGCGAGAAGGAATGAACGAAGGATCCCGCCACGGCCATGCACCTTCCCGCTGACTTCGCCCCGATTCGCATCGGCGTGGCCGGGTTGGGCCGCACCGGAATGTATCACGTCGAACGGATCGGCTTGCGCGACGATTGCCGGCTTGTGGCCCTGTACGACGACTGTCCCCCCGCGCGAGAGCGCGCCGGCGTGGCGGCGAGCGTGCACAGCGGCTGGAACGAGTTTCTCGCGGACGGGCGGATCGAGCTGGTCCTCTTGGCCACGCCTCCGGCCCTGCATGCCGAGCTGGCCATCCAGGCGCTCGCCGCCGGCAAGCACGTCGTGGTTGAGACGCCGCTCGGCCTCAATACGGCCGAAGCCGACGCCGTCATTGCCGCCGGCCTCCGCGCGGGACGATCGGTCAGCGTGGCCCACACGCGGCGCTGGGACGACGATTATCGCACGGCCGGCGCGGCCCTGGCTGGCGGAGAGCTGGGCCGCCCACTGGCGATCAAGTTCGTCAACTGGCATTACAACCCCCCCTCGCTCCGGGCTTCGGTCGGTTCGCGGGATTCTGCGCCGGCGACCGGCGGCGACGACGGCCTCTCCCCCGTCCATTGGCGCTGTCACGCCGCGTCTGGCGGGGGCGTGCTGTGGGAATTCGGGGTCCATTGCTTCGACCAGCTCCTGCAACTGGCCGGCAGCTCGCCGCACGCGGTGTACGCCCGGCTCTTTCCCGCGGCGACCGCGCCGGCTGACGATGGCTTTCTGGCCGTCGTCAGCTTCCCCGGAAATCTGACGGCGCACGTCGAAGTGCACCGTGCGGCCCCGGCGCCGCTCTCCACCGGCTGGACGATCGTGGGAGACCGCGGCAGCTACGCGGGCTTCACTCAATACACCCCCACTCCCGACGGCGAAGTCGTCGACCTCCCCCTCTCCCCCCAGTCGAGCCCGGCCGACGAATTCTATGGTCAACTTGCCCGGCACCTTCGCCTCGGCGACCCCAACCCCGTCTCCGCCACTCAAGCCCGCCGCGTCATCGCGCTCATCGAAGCAGTCCGCCAATCGGCCCACTGCGGACAATCGGTCGCCCTCGAGGGCTGACCCCCGTCGTCGAGTCGCCCACCGCGTGCGTCGGGCGGGCTCCTCAGCCCGCCTGCCAGCCAATTCGCGCCCGTAACTCGTGGTATACAGACAGTCAGTCGTGTAGAACGAGACACTTTGCCTCTCGACAACAACACAACTCGGTCAAGCAGATCGCCGCCCGTGAGGTCGACGAATTCAAAGCCGAGTACCGCGCCCGCTTCCCCGGCCGCGACGCCGAGGAATTGACCGACGAAGACTTGCCGCGCGAAGTGATGAACACCGCCGGCAACCTGTTTATGGTCTTCGGCGAGCCGGATCAACGCCGCCGAATGAGGCGGCGCGAGATCTTTGAAAATATGACGAAATGTTACTGGGCGGACGCCGGGGGGGCACCCGCGCCATAGTGCAAGCGACGTGCGGCAGCTCGGGAGCGTGGCCCGGGGAATCCTTGGAATCGTTGAGCGAAACCCGAGGAATCTTTGGATCTTGGAAGGGGAAACTTTGGGAATCTTTGGGACTTTCCATCCCGGCGATATTGGCTGTTCAGGCCGATCCAGGCGTGTTAAACTGGGCTGATGAGGGCGGGCCCATTCGTGACATTTCCAGGAACAGGACCAGGCTGACATGTCGCCAAACAAGGATGCCAAGGACATTTTCGAAGTCTATCAGACCGGGGAACTGACCGTCGTCGGGTTCGGCGATCGCGAGATCCTCGACCAGATCGACCTGTCTGCCTGCCGTGCGGAAATCATCTCTCTGGTCGAAAAACACCATTGCAAGACCCTGGCGTTCGACCTTTCAGGGGTGAAGCTGATCCCCAGCGGCATGCTGGGGCTTTTGGCCTCGCTGCGGCGAATGAACATCACCGTTCATCTGTACAATCCGTCTCAGGACATTGCGGAAGTCCTGCAGATTACGAGGTTAAATGAAGTTCTGCCGATACATTACATCAATCTTGATGCGAAGCGCGAGTGAGGTGCGCTGGAGTTCCCGCTTCCGCCGGGGAGCGTTACCCAAAGGCGGCTGAAGGCGGGACTCCAACACCCGGCCTTCGCCAGGAGCGAGAAAACCTGCGTTACGGCGCCCGGCGGTCCCTTTTTTTGGCGCGGAATTTCCTGAACGAACGGTCCGACAACCTCTTGCATCGCGTCGGACGGGGCGTACAATAAAGGATGTCAGCGGAACCCGGGCATTCTGCACCGGGTAGGGTGTCTGGTCCCTGGAACGGCGTCGCGCCGCTTCTATCGTCTCGTTCGTCGGCCGGTGGGATGAAGTTCACCATCTCGCGGCAAACCTACGGAGTCTGCCTCGCATGTCGAAGAAGTATCTGAGCATTGAAGAAGCCGCCGAACAACTGGGCATTCCGGCCAGCGAGCTCAATCGCTTGCGCGAAAAGGGGATGATCCGGGCGTTCGCCGATCGGGGCACGTGGAAGTTCAAGGAGGAAGACGTGGAGAAGCTTGGCCGCAGCCGCCAGGCTACGTCGGATCCCGAAGTCCCCCTGATGCCTGCGAAAGAAGCCGGTTCATCCTCCGACCTTTTCGCTGACGAAGACGTGCTGGGGGACCAGCCCACGATCATCCGAAAGGGGGGAGCCGACAGCGGATCGGACAGCGATGTGCGACTGATCTTCGACGACTCAATGAATGTTGCGGAAGCCAAGGCGGGAACCCCGAAGGACGATTCGGACAGCGACGTGAAACTCGCGGGCACTGCCCCGGCTACTCCGGCCGACGATTCCGACAGCGACGTCAAGCTTGCCGGCTCGGCCTCGACGCCGCCCACGCCCGTCCCCCTCGGCGGCTCCGACAGCGACGTCAAGCTCTTCACCGACGATCAGCCGACGAAAGAAGGAAGCGACAGCGACGTGCGGCTGGTTTCCAGCGACTCGTCGAACGAGGTGCAACTGGCCGGGAGCAGCGCCGTCATGCCCGTCGTCGGCGACGAAGACGACGCGACGATCGTCGTCAATCCTGCCGAAAGTTCGGCCATCGACGATGAAAGCGGAATTTCGCTGGGTGAAGGAAGCGGCATCGCGCTGGCCAGCGACAGCGGCATTTCTCTCGAACGTCCCAACGACAGCGGCATTTCCCTCACCGACGACAGCTCGCTCGTTCTCACCGACGACAGCGGCATTTCGCTCGCCGGCGACCAGCCCCCCAGCGGCAAGGGGAGCGGAATTTCGCTGGGCCAACAGCCCCCTTCCGACAAGAAGAAAAAGAAGGACCTGGCCAAAGCCGCCGCCGATTCCGACGACCTGAGCGGCACCGTTCCCCTCATGGATTCGCCCCTAGCCGACGACGACCTTCTGGAAACGCAGGAGGTCCCCAGCCTCGACGACAGTGACGAGTCGGGCGACGTGCTGGGCGGAGAAGGGGATTCGACGAACGTCATCACCCTCGACGACGACGAGGCCGGCTACGACGTCACCTCGGAAGTCCCCCGCGGCGCTGCGGCGCTCGAAGAGGAAGAAGAGGCGGCCGTCGAAGAGGAAGAAGCGGTTGACGTGGCCGACGATCTTGTCGGTGAAGACGACGAGCTCGCCGAGGACGTCTTCGGCGCCGAGGACGAAGATTTCGCGGGAGAAGAAGTCGAATCGGGGGAGAGCCTGGGAGAACTCCCCGTCGCCCCGCGCGGGATGGTGGCAGCCGCCGAACAGGACTGGGGTGTGGGGACCCACACGGCCCTGATCATCTCCGCCGCCCTGATGGTCGCCTGCGGAACGGTGCTGTTCGACATGGTGCGGAACATGTGGCACACCGACGCGGCCAACCACAACCCCGTGGCCAGCGCCCTGCTCGACATGTTCGCAGGGAAATAAAGCGGGCCGAAACGCGAATTCCATCCCACTTCCGTTCCCTTCGGGAGCGGGAAACGCGCTTGCCACGTCGAACGGGTTTTTTCCACCCGCAGATTCGATCCGCCAGGTTCGGGCTTGGCAAGCTTGGCGGCAATTGCTATAAGCCGCCTCCACGCTCGGATCAGGCCGGTTTTCCCGCGGCGGCCGCACGCTGATTTCCCCGCAACTCGCCGGGTTTTCAGCGTCGGGACCAGGGGGCGCCATGCTGATCCGGGCAGGGCCTCTCTCAAGCACGTCACGTTTCACATTTTCCTTTCGTTTCCCGGAGCCACGGAGCACGTCCCCGGTCCCGCGGGTTCGTTGACGCGGAATCGTTTCCGCGGCTGGCACCCTGAAGGGTCCAAGTACCGGAGGACCGGCCATGCGACGGGAAAGGAGTCCCGAGATGTCGTTCGCACTGCGCATTCTGATGATTGGGGGATTGGGACTGGCGGCCATCACGCAGACCGGCTGCAACATGGTCCCCCGCTATCATTTACAGCAGGCGCAGTATCGCACGCGGCAGCTTTACGATCAGAACCGGGCGCTCGCGCAGGAACGCAACGGGCTGCTCGCCCAGATTCAGTCGCTGCAGCAGCAGATCGCCGGCCTCAATGCCCGCGACGAAACCCTGCAGGCCCGCATCAATAACTTGCTGGCCGAGCGCGGCCAACTGGGAGGCAACCGCAACCCCCTCTCCGAATCCACCAATCGGCAGTTCGCCGACCTCGCCCAGAGGTACCCCGGGTTTGAGTTCGATCCCCAGACCGGGGTGAGCAAGTTCCAGAACGATATCCTCTTCGAATCGGGAAGCGACGATCTCCGCCGCGACGCCGAACCACTGCTGGCCGAATTCGCGAAAATCCTCAACAACGGCGACGCGTCGGAGCTGAACATTCTCGTCGCCGGTCACACCGACGACCGCCCGGTCAAGAAAGCCAGCACCGCGGCCAGGCACCCCGACAACTGGTACCTCTCGGCCCACCGTTCGATCAACGTGGTGCACGCCCTGGCGAAGTACGGGATCAAGCAGAGCCGCCTGGGGGCCGCCGGTTACGGCCCTTATCAGCCGCGCATCGCCGAGAAGACCGAAGAGGCCCGCCGCCAGAACCGCCGCGTCGAAATCTTCGTCCTCGCGCCCGGCGCCTCGACCGCCGGCTGGGACCCGGGCACCCTCAAAAAGTAGCAGGCACGCTCCACATTTCATTACGCGGCAGCCGGAACGGCGGCGTGACGGGCGGGGTCCAGCCGCTCATGCAGGTGGGCGGCCAGGGCGGTCATGTCGGCGGAGGTGAATACGGTCGGGCGATGAGTGGTCGTCAGAGTGCACGAATCTCCCACCGTCGTCAGGCACAACATCATCGGGACGAGGTTCGTGACGCAGGTGCCGCGAAAGTAGCTGCTCATCGCCGATGCCGTGCGGCCGTCGTTGACAACGGCCCCCAGATGTACGTTCGAAACTCCCGCCAGAAGGGGAATCAGCGCCGGCAGGAAATCCGGCCGCCGCAGAAGTGGTATCCGATCCCAAAGTTTCGCCAGAACGTCGAAGCCGCGCGCGCCGTCAATCAGCGGTCCAATTCGTTTGGCGGCCTGACTGCAGCGGGCGGCCTGCCGCACGATTTCGTCGAAGGGCATGCCCGGCGCGACTTGCAGCCGGACTGCGAACTGCGAGAGGTATTGGCCGAAAGCGCGCGGGAGAGCATTGGCCGAGCGGCCCGTCAGATCGGCCAGCGCGGCGACGGCCAGGTCGGGGCGGCGGCCGCGCCGCTGCAGAGGATAGCGGCGTGCCAGCCATTCCAGGATTGCGGCGAAAAGCAGGTCGTTGATCGTGGCGTCGTGACGCCGCGACGCGGCCTTCAATCCGCTCAACGCCACGTCGCCGTGAATGCGGAATTCCATCCGCAGGTCGCGGGGATCGTCGCAAGGCGGCCGGAATGCCCGCCGCGAGGCCCACAACTCCCGCAACGGATTCCACGGCAGCGACGGGATCCGCCGCCACCGGAATTCCTCTGGATACAGATCCTTCACGGATTCCGGGCGAGGTTCGGCCTCGAATCCGGCCGGTTCGTCGGAAGGAGTGACGGTTTGCCGAACGATCTCGTGCAGGACGAGCGCGACGGAGCGGGCGTCGGCGATGACGTGCCGATAGCCCAGCGCCAGAAACTGCCCGCAACCGGGGGATTCGAACAGGAAAACGCGCCAGGGCGGGACGCCGTCGTCATACGGACGGTTGAGTTCTGTGGTGACGGCCCCCTCCAGCATAGTCCGCCAATCGCCGACGAACGGCCGGTGCTGGAATTCGAATCCCGCCGGCCCGTGGTCACGAGGGTCGAGAGCCGGCGGAAGATGAGCAGCCGGCCCGGAGCGACGGCGAGTCAGTCGCCCGAAGACGCGGTCTGCCGCGGCACAAACGGCGTCGATCCCGACGGTCCGGTTGAGCCAGGCAATCTGCACCGCGTTCACCGGGTGCAATTGTTCCCAGCGGCGCATCATGGCCTGCAGGCCGTGGGACGGTCGCGGCTCGGAAAGGTCATCGTTGATCATAACCGGTTTTAACCACTTTCAGCCCGCCGGGAGATGAATGTGCCGATTTCTTTCAACCCGAAGGAGGGAATTGGTCGATTCCAAAGGCAGGACCTTTAGCGGTTATATCGACCAGGCAGCCGCGGCAAATTCAATGAACTGGAAAAAATGGGCCGAAGGGGCCTGGTGGATTCACGACTTCGCCGATCGGGCGATCATATCGTGCGCCTCGCGCCAGAAACTCGAGGCCGCGCAGGAGCGCAGGTTCCGCCGGCTCGCGCGGCATGTGTGGCGGCGTTCGCCGTTCTACCGGCAGTTGATGCGCGCGCGAAATCTCGATCCCGAAACGTGCCGGGTCGGCGATTTTCCCGAAATGACGAAACAGGACCTCATCGATCATTTCGATGAAATCGTCACTGACCCGCAGGTGTCGCTGAAAGTCGTGCGGGAATTCCTGGAGCGGACCAACGATGCGACGGCGCTGCTCGATGACCGGTACTATGTCGTCCAGACGACGGGGTCGTCGAGCCATGTCGGATACGTCGTCTACACGGCCCGGGAATGGATTCGAGGCTGCAGCCATACGTTGCGGTTCGCGCCGGGGATGCGGCTGCGGAAGCGTGCGGCGTGGGTCGGCTGCAACGGGCACTTTACCGGTGCGACGGTCGCGATGACGGGTACGCGGGGGATCAACCGGCTCTTCTACAATTGCCGCATGTTCGATATCAGCCGCCGTCTCACAGACATCGTGGCGGGACTCAACGCGTTTCAGCCGCATCTGCTGTCGGGTTACGCCGCCGCCCTCAACCTGATCGCCCGGGAGCAGGCCGAGGGAAGGCTGGGGCTGGCGCCGCGGCGGATCGTCAATTCCGGCGAGCCGCTGCCCGCGGAGCTGCGCCGGTTTCTCGAGCGCACGTTTCAGGCTCCGGTCAGCAACCTTTACTCGGCCACCGAGACGCTCTTTCTGGGGGCAGCCGAAAATGACCGTGACGGGATGTGCCTCTTCGAAGACGACCTCATCTTCGAATTCTTCGACGATCACACCTGCGTCACCAATCTTTTCAACCGGACGACGCCGCTGATCCGTTATCGCCTGAACGACGCGCTGGTCTTGCAGGAAGGCGCGGCGGCGGGGAAAGGTCCGTTCCGCCGGGTTAAAGAAATCGTCGGCAGGTCCGAGCGGCTGCTCATTTTTCGAAATAACCACGGCGAGCGCGAGTTCGTGCACCCGCTCTTGATTCTGGCGCTCGACATTCCCAACGTGCCTTTCTTTCAGCTCCGCCTGCTCAGTGAAAGCGAATTCGTCTTTCGGGTCGACCTGCGCGGCGGGCTGTCGGCCGCCCAACGCCGAAAGACCGTCGAAAATACGCGCGCGCAGCTTACGCGCATTCTGGCCGCCAAGCGCCTGGAGCAGTCGGTGTCGTTCCGAATCGAGGTCGTGCCATCGTTCGAATTCGAGCGGCGTCGCGGAAAGTTCAGGGTGATCGAATTCGCAGAAGGGGCTCTGGCCGGGGAGCGGGCGGCGGCGTAACGACGCCCATCGGGAAGTGTCCCGGCTTTCCCGGGCGGATGGAAGCACGGCACCACATTTCGCGGAACCACCATCATGTGCGGCATCGCCGGGATCGTCGACTTGTACGGAAACCGTCCGGTTTGCCGGGAGACGCTCGAGCGGATGGCCGCCTCGCTCGTGCACCGCGGGCCGGACGAAGACGGGTATTTCGCTGCTCGGGGGATCGGACTGGCGTCGCGGCGGCTGAGCATTGTCGGGGTCGCCGACGGAAGACAACCCGTCTTCAACGAAGACCGGTCGGTAGTCGCCGTTTACAACGGCGAGCTGTTCGACCACGTCGAAGTGCGTCGCGAGCTGGCGGACCGGGGGCACGTCATTCGCACCCGGTCCGACAGCGAGCTGCTCGTGCATCTCTGGGAAGAGTACGGTGAAGAAATATTCTCGCGCCTGCGGGGCCAGTTCGCGTTCGCGCTCGTCGATCTGCGGCGGCGGCAGGTCGTTCTCGCCCGCGATCGCTTCGGCATCTGCCCGCTGTACTGGACGCGCACCGGCGACGGCCGTCTCGTCTTCGCCTCCGAGATCAAGGCCCTGCTGGCCTCGCGCCTGATCCCCCGCGCCGCCGACCTCAACGGCCTCGACAACATCTTCACCTTCTTCTGGATGCCCGGACGCCGCACGGCCTTTCGCGGCATCAGCGCCGTTCTGCCCGGCCATTACCTGCGGGTCCGTCCACAGGCGGAGGGGGAACAGGCCGATTTGCGCGAGATGACCTATTGGGACCTCGACTTTCCCGACCGGGGAGAGGAAATCGACGGCGACGGAAAAGTCCTGAAGAAAAAGTTCGGCGAGCTGCTCGATCGGGCGGTGCGCATCCGGCTCCGCGCCGACGTTCCGGTGGCCGCGTACCTCAGCGGCGGCGTCGACTCGAGCACCGTCGTCGCCCGTTGCCGGAGCATGCTCGGTGACCGCTTCCCGACGTTCACGGCACAGCTTGAAAGCCCGCGGCTCGACGAGTCGGCGCTGGCCCGTCGGTTCGCGGGCGTCCTCGAGTGCCACAATCAGCCGGTCGTTTGCGATGCGCAGGCGCTGGCGCGAGTGTATCCGCAGGTGGCGCGGGCCTACGACTGCCCGGCCATCGACCCGAACTCGGGCTCGTTTCTGCAGCTTTCGCGGGCGGTCCGCGACGCGGGTTGCAAGGTCGTGCTGACGGGGGAGGGCGCCGATGAAGCGCTCGCCGGTTACGTCTGGTACAAGGCCCACAAGCTGATGCGGATGGCCGCGTGGGGCCCGCTGCGCCCGCTGGAATGGGGGATGGAATGGCTGTATCACCACAATTTTCCGCGGGCGCCGCGCGGCGAATACCGGCGCATCAATCGCGTGCAGGGGGGATTTCACGCCAGTACCCTCTTCTATCACCTGCTGAGCGCCACGCACTGGTGGCTCCTCCGCGACGAGGTGCTGGCCGAGGTCCAGCGCGAAACGGCCTACGATCAGTTGCCGCTCAACATCGACCGCATGCAGCGCTGGCATCCGCTGAACCAGTCGCTGTACCTGGGCTACAAGATCCATCTCCCGGGGCTGCTCCACCGGTCCGACCACATGACGCTGGCCAACGGCGTCGAAGGGCGCTATCCGCTGCTGGATGAAGACCTGGTCG
>JBLMWR010000975.1:0-7764 GCA_050257335.1 Deltaproteobacteria bacterium
GAACAGAAGCTTTTCGTCCGTCTGAAACGCCGACGCATCATGCCGCAATGGAACTACTCGATCTTGCCGCATGAACGAAAATCCAATTGAGGAAGTTATTTTTTTACACGGACTTAACGGACACGGAGGGGAACACGGATGGCTGGCGCTTTGACGAAACAGGGGCAGGACCGCATCGCCCGGCTTCCCCCGCAGAATCTCGAGGCTGAAAAGGGGCTGCTCGGCAGCATCTTTCTCGACAACCACATCCTCGACGACGTGGCCGATACGCTCCATCCCGATCACTTTTATCTCGACAAGCACCAGCGTATCTATCGGGCGATCCTGCGGCTCCATGATTCGGGGGTTCACGGGTTCGACCCGATCACCGTCCGCGAATCGCTCGAAAAGCAGAACGAGCTGAAGGAAGCCGGCGGAGACGACTATCTCATCGAACTTCTGGAGAGCGTCCCGCACGGCGGCCACGCCAAATACTACGCCGACATCATCCGCGACAAGGCGATCCAGCGGCGGCTGATCTTCGCCTGTACCGACATCCTCCGCGATGCCTACGACGAGAGCTCCGAGACCGAAGAGCTGCTCAACCAGGCCGAGCAGAAGATTTTTGCGATCCTCGAGCAACAGGAGGCCGGCAGCAAGATCGAGCTGCGCGAGATTCTGCTCGATACCTTCGCCCGGATCGAAGAGCGCCTCGAGCGGCAGGGGGCGATCAGCGGCCTGAGCACCGGCTTTCGCGACCTCGACAACCAGACGAACGGCCTGCAGGCCTCGGAACTGGTCATCCTGGCGGCCCGCCCCAGCATGGGAAAAACGGCGTTCGTCCTGAATCTCGCCGAAGCCGTCGCCGACCGCTCCCAGGCCGGCGTCGTCATCTTCAGCCTCGAACAGTCGAAGCTCGAGCTGGCCGAGCGGTTTTTGTGCATGCGCGGCTCGCTCGACATGCACAAGCTCCGCAAGGGGCAACTTGAGGAAGACGACCATGATCAGTTGCAGCGGGCCGCGTCGGAACTCGACAAGCTTCCCATCTACATCGACGATCAGGCGGGGCGGAGCATGTCTCAGATCGGCGCCATCTGCCGGCGTCTGAAGCGCAAGGACGACATTCGGATGGTCATCATCGACTACCTCCAGCTCATCGAGCCCGAGGACAAACGTGCCCCGCGCGAACAGCAGATCGCCGGGATCACCCGCCGCCTCAAGTTTCTGGCGAAAGAGCTGGCTTTGCCGGTGGTGGCCCTGGCGCAGCTCAACCGCGGCGTCGAGCTGCGCGACGACAAGCGCCCGCGGCTGGCCGACCTGCGCGAAAGCGGCGCCATCGAGCAGGACGCCGACATCGTCATGTTTCTGCATCGCCCCGAAATGTACGACCCGGAAGACCACCCCGGGGAGGCCGAAGTGATCGTGGCCAAACACCGCAACGGCCCGACCGGCATCGTGCGGCTGGCGTTCAAGAAGCAGCACATGCAGTTTCAGGACTTCGTCGCCGCCGAACCCGACATGCCCAGCTTCTCCGACGCCGGGTTCTAACGCAGGTTCCACCTTCCGGCCTCGACCTCGTTCGCCGATCTTTCACGCGCGTCGCCGGGATAGTATGCTGTAAATTGCAGGTTGCGCATCGAACCGAATTGATTCATCCGGCAGACGAGGCGGTGACGGGTAACAAAACATGGACTACTTTCAATACCAGAACCACGAACTCTATTGCGAAGACGTTCCCGCGGCGGAACTGGCGGCAGAATATGGCACCCCCCTGTGGGTCTATTCGAAACGCACCCTGCTGCACCACCTCCGCCAGATCCAGACGGCCTTTGCCGAGGTCGACCCCGTCATCTGCTACTCGGTGAAGTCCAACTCGAACCTGGGGATCCTGAAAGTGATGCAGGAGGCCGGCGCCAGCTTCGACGTCGTTTCGGGAGGAGAATTCTACCGCGTCAAGGCCGCCGGGGCCGACACGACGAAAATCGTCTTCGCGGGCGTCGGCAAGACTGATGACGAGATCCGCTACGCCATCGAAAACAACGTGCTGATGTTCAACGTCGAGAGCGAAGCCGAGCTCGACGCCATCGCGGCGGTCGCCGGGAGTCTGGAGAAGGTCGCCCCGGTTGCCCTGCGGCTGAACCCCGACATCGACGCCAGAACGCACGCCAAGACGACGACGGGAAAAAAGGGAAACAAGTTCGGGATGGATATCGAGCGGGCCGAGCAGCTCGCCGACAAGGTCCTCAACGATCGCCGCTTGAGCCTGCGCGGGATCCACATGCACCTGGGCTCGCCGATTCTGACGACCGAGCCGTACGCCGAGGCGGTCGCCAAGGCGGCCGAAGTGGTCGACAAGTTCCGCAGGAAGGGGCACGACACGCGGTGGATCAACCTGGGGGGCGGGTTCGGCATTCACTACCGCAGGCAGGAGGCGCTCCCCGCTTCGGCATACGCGGCAGTGATCGTCCCGACCGTCAGGGCCGCCGGCTGCCGGCTCGCCCTGGAACCGGGACGGTTCATCGTCGGCAACGCGGGAATTCTTCTGAGCCGGGTGATTTACACGAAGCGCGAGGGAGGCAAACTGTTCGTGATTCAGGACGCGGCGATGAACGATCTGGTGCGGCCGGCGATGTACGACGCCTTTCACCGCATCTGGCCGGTGCGCCCCGCGGTCGATCCGCCGGCCGATTACGAGGCGGAGATTCCCGGCTGCGAGCCGGCCGACGTCGTGGGCCCCATCTGCGAATCGGGGGACTATCTGGCCAAAGGCCGCTGGCTTCCCCCGATGGCTCGCGGAGACCTCGTCTGCACCTTCAGCGCCGGGGCGTACGGCATGGCGATGAGCAGCAACTACAATTCGCGGCCGCGCGCCGCCGAGGTGCTCGTGGACGGCGCGTCGCACAGACTCGTCCGCCGCCGCGAGACGTTCGAGGACCTCGTGGCTCACGAAGTCGGATTGTGACGCGACCCGTTCCCAGGCTCGGCCCGCGTACCCGAGGCGCTCCAGCCGGCATGACCGCACCGAGCGGCAGAATTCATGCCGCTGGCACAACGCGTTTCACCGCGCCGGGGGTGCGTCCCCCGCGCCTTGCCCGACCGCTGCCTGCCCTGCGACGATTTCCATGAATACAACTCGTTTTTGATCTTCGGCGGGGATTTTCATTGTTTTCGCCCCCGCCGAGTCTCTAACATAACGGGTTGACGCCGATGATTGCTGATGACTGGAAGCCGTCCTTCCAGCCGGTCCTTTTTGAAGATGCGGAGTTCAGGGAATGAATCGGAAATTCCAGGGGCTGCTGGCGGGTCTTGTGCTTGCAGGATGGCTCTCGTGCGCCCCCGCGCTCGTGCGGGCGCAAGAGGCGGAATCCGACGAACCTGCGGCGGAGGCCGAGGCCCCTGCCGAGCCGGCCGCCAACCCTCCCGATCCGAAAAAGTCGCCTCTCGCCGCGGAGCCCAAATCCCCCGACGAGCTCTTCGACGCCACGTTGCTGATGGTGGACATTGCGCGGCTCGACCTGGCAAAACTGTACCTCGAGAAGCTGCTCGAACAAACGCTCGACGATGACGTGCTGATGGCGCTCCGCGACAAGTACGGCGCGGCCGCGTTTCTGAAACTCACGAATGTCGCGGAGCTGAAGACGTCGGCGGTGAAGCTGCTCGACCTGTCGAATGCCGCGGCGATCAAGCAGGCCCGCGACCCGGCCCGCATGGCCCGCCTGATCGACCAGCTCGAAGGAGAACCCGAGCCGCGGGCCGAAGCCGAGGCCGAATTGCAGTCGCTGGGGACCGGCGTCGTCCCCGGCCTTCTGGCGATTCTGCACAATGCGGAACAGGCGCCGCGGCACGCGTCGGCGATTCTGGCGATTCTGCGGGTCGGCGACGCGGCCGTCCCGCAGCTCGTCGGCGCCCTGGACGCTCCCGGCGACGCCTTTCGCGCAGACGTCATGTCGCTTCTGGGGGAGCTGCGCGCGACGCCCGCCATTCCCTGGCTGTGGTACCCCGCGCTCTCTCCCGACGAATCTCCGGCGGTGAGACAGGCTGCCGGCGACGCCCTGCGGCGGATCCTCCGCGTTCCGGGCCCGACGGGGGCCGAACGCGTGGTCACCGAGGGAATCGTCGACCGCATGCTGAAATCGGCCCGCGAGCATTTCCGGAATGAGTACGCGTGGAACACCGGCGAGTCCGGAAAGGTGACGCTCTGGGGGTGGGACGAGACGGAGGCAACGATCGTCGCGCGGCAGGTTTCTGCGGACGAAGCCTCGGACATCACCGGCCTGAGATTCGCCCGCGAAGCGCTGGCTCTGGCGCCGCAACAGCGGGCCGCACAAATCCTGTACCTGTGCCTGGCGCTGGCCGGAGACATCCGCCGCAGCGGTCTTGACCGGCCCCTGCCGACCGGTCCGGGAACTGCCCACGATCTGGCGCTCTCGGTCGGTGCGGACATTGCCGTCGACGTGATCGCCGAAGCCTTCGATTCCACCCGCCCGGCGGTCGCGGTCGCCGCCCTGAGGATCTTCTCGCAGATCGGCACGCTCGACCAGATGAACCTCGGCGGCGGCCGCCGCTCGATCATCACCGCGGCGCTCGATTACCCCGACTCGCGAGTGCAATTCGCCGCCGCCACCGCCGTCCTGCAGATCGATCCCCAGTCTCCCTTCCGTGGGGCGCCGCGCGTCGTCGAGATCCTCAAGCGGGCGCTGGCCAGCGAGGGCCGGCCGCACGCGGTGGTCGGCGAAATCTCTGTGCAGCGGGGGTCGATGATCGGGGGGTTCCTGCGGGAACTGGGGTACGAACCGCTGGTGTACATGTCGGGCCGCGAGGCCTTCGCGGCGGCTGCCGCACGCACCGACGTCGAGCTCGTCGTTCTGCACCCCAACATCATCCGCTGGGCCCTGACCGAGACCCTGGCCAACCTGCGGGCCGACACGCGGACGGCCAATATTCCGATCGTCATCAACGGCCCCGGCGATCTTGCGGAGAAAATGCAGCGCCGTGTGCAGAACTTCCGGCTCGTGACGTTTTCACTGGTCTCCGAGACGACCGAAGATTTCGATTACCAGATCCGGCCCTTTCTGCGGAAGGTCAAGACCGCCATCACGACCCCCCAGGAACGGGCGGCGCAGCGCTCCGAGGCCGCCGCGTGGCTGGCCCACATTGCCCAGGGGCGAAGGACCCGTATTTTCGACATTACCAGCGCCGAACCGGAGCTGTCCGAGGCGCTCGATGACGACAGACTTGCGCCACCGGCCCTCGAAGCACTGGGAGAAATCGCCACGCGCTCCGCCCAGGAGCGCCTCTCCGATCTCGTCGTCAACATCCGGGCCGACGTCGAACTGCGCCGCACGGCGGCGCTCAAGCTCGCCTTCCATATCCAGCGCTTCGGTCTGCTCCTGCCGAAAAGCGCCCTCGGGCAGTTGCACAACACCTGGGAAAGCGCCCGCGAGCCCGCCGAACTGCGGACCGCCGTCGCCGGAGTCATCGGTTCGCTGAAACCCGACGCCGTACTGGCCGGCAAGCGCCTCAAGACGCAGGCGAGCGGCACGCCCTGAATCCCGCGTGATCGCCAAGGCCGGTCAGAGGGATTTCTTGCTGTCGAAATGGCCGTTCTTCGGGGCTCATTTCTCGCGCATCCCGCACGGAACACAGGCATTCCCCCCGCAGCTCTCGGTGAACGCACGGCCGGATCGTCGGATCTTGTAGATTTAGGATCCGATCGACTTCATTTCGCGGCCTCTAACGCCTATAATCAAAGCAAATAAGCAAACAGCACGGGCACCGCGCTCAGGTGTCAGGTGTTCGTCATCGGAATGGGAAGGGCAGGCTTGCCAACGAATTCTGGGGCACACGACGGCTTGGCCGGGCTGATCGGAAAAAGCCCGGCGATGCAGGAAGTGTATCGAACGACGCGGCAGGTGGCGGCCAGTTCCGCCACCGTTCTGCTCACCGGGGAAACCGGAACGGGCAAGGAGCTGATTGCCCGGGCGATGCACGAGCTCAGCCCGCGGGCCGCCGGCCCGTATATCCGCGTCAACTGCGGGGCCTTGAGCGAGAGTCTGCTCGAAAGCGAATTATTCGGTCACGTCAAGGGCGCCTTCACGAGCGCGGTGGAAAACCGGACGGGCCGTTTCGAGGCGGCTCACGGCGGGACGATCTTTCTCGACGAGATCGATTCGGTCAGTTACACGCTGCAGGTCAAACTGCTCCGCGTCCTGCAGGAGCAGGAATTCGAGCGCGTCGGCGACAACCGCACGATCCGCGTTGATTGCCGGGTGGTCGCCGCCACCAACCGTGATCTGCTCGACGAGATCGAAGCCGGACGGTTTCGCGACGACCTCTACTTCCGGCTTAATGTCGTACCGGTCTATCTGCCTCCCCTGCGCGAGCGCAAGGAGGACATCCCGCTGCTGGCCGATTTCTTCATCCGCAAATATGCCCAGTCGAACAACGTCTCCATCTCGACGATTTCCGAAGAGGCGCTGCAGGCGCTGGGGCGGTACTCGTGGCCGGGCAACGTCCGCGAGCTGCAGAACTACATCGAGCGGGCGATCGTTTTTTCCCGCGATGGACATCTCAGCCTCGACCTGTTCCCGCCGCACGTTCGGGGAGGCACGCCGGTCAGAATCGCCCGCCCCGGTACGCGAACTCCCGAAACGCTCTGCCGCGAGCTTGTGACCCTGGGCATGATGCAGGCCGGCGATTCCGCCACGAACCTGTACGAACGCGTCGTTCCGCGGGTCGAGCGGGAATTGATCCAGCAGGTGCTCAAGAGCTGTCAGGGCGTGCAGACCAAGGCGGCGGTGCGGCTGGGAATCAACCGCAATACGCTGCACAAGAAGATTGAGGAATTCGGGTTGGAAGCCGAGCAGGACGTGGCGTGAACGGGAGGATAGAAGATCAAAGATCGAGGATCAGAAAGCGCGAGCGGTGCTCGCCGCTCGCTTGCGGTTTCGCGATTTCCCCACTTGCGGTTTCGCGCGTCGTCAGCAAAACGTCTGAAAGTAATTGCGGATTCGCTGCCGCTCGCCGTCGGTAATGCGGCCCCGGATAACGAGCCGGACCCGGTTCGACGGGGCCTTGAGCGCCGAAATCGTGATCCGTCCCCGGTCGGCGAATTCGCGCTTCAGGAACTCGGCGACGTCGGACTGGCGGGAACGGGGAAACTTGCCGCTGAACCGCACCGCACCACGCGCCAGGCGGATGACAAACTGAACGGACCCGCGCCACAGCGACCAGCAGATGCCGCCGAAGAATCCGATCAGTAGAATCGCTGCCAGGATCCACATCGCTCCATCTTTTCCTCCCCCCGGACCGCGCCGCAAGTCCATCGGTCCAGATATGGCATTTCCAGCGCCAAATTCTTCATGCCGGCCATCAGCAAGCCTGACCTTCGGGCCCCGAGCCCTGCTATAATTGATGAGCACCCCCCTTTTCGGGGGAAATCTCTGCCCTTGGGCCTTTCATGCCGCATGTAACGATCATCTGTTTTCTGGCCAGTTATCTGATCGCTCTGGCCCTCGAACTGGGACGGCTGCTGGGGCGCAGCCGGATCAGCCGGTTCGTGATGGTCGGCTTCGGCCTGGCCGGCTTCGTGGCGCATACGATTTATCTGCTCAACCGCAGCCAGCAGACGCATCTGCCTCCCCTGCTGTCGTCGACGCACGATTGGATGCTCGTCCTGGCGTGGATTTTGGTGCTGTTCTATCTGTTTCTCACTCTCGTGCAACAGGAGCTGGCGGTCGGAATGTTCGCCTTGCCGGTCGTGCTGCTTCTGATCGTCAGCGCGTA
>JBLMWR010000976.1:0-2604 GCA_050257335.1 Deltaproteobacteria bacterium
CCTCCGCTCGACTGGCACGGGGCGGGCTTTGCGTCGGATTTCCGCCCGGAAATGCGACCGGTCGGGTTCCAACCGGCGCCGCAGCCTGCGCGCATTCCGGCCCGGTTTGCCGTCCCCAGAATGCGAAGCTGGGTGGCGGGCATTACGGTCATCACGCTGGCGCTGGTCGGAGTCAATTGGGTCTGGTCGATCACCTTTCAATATGTCGCGATGGGGATCGTCGGAGGTCAGTCGCTGATCTTGTCCTCGGAGGCGGAGGGGACCGTCCAGGAAGTGCTGGCGAGCGAGGGTCATCCGGTCAGGTGCGGGCAGGTTCTTCTGGCGCTGGAGAACCAGGCCTGGCGCCACGAATTGGAACGGCTTCGCGATGAGCGGCGCATTGCCCTGGCCGACGTCGCTGCCGAGGAATCGCAGTTGCGCTGGCAGCAGGAAGTGGCCGAGCACAGCCGCCCGCGGGTTCGGGCCGACTACCACGAGGCGCAGGGGCGCCTGAAGGACGAGGAGGCCCGCCTGGAAGCGCTGAAATCTTCATACGTGCGATATCAACAGCTTAAGAGAAACGACGCCGTCAGCCTGGACACTCTGGATCGCGCCCGGCTGGAGTTGAAGGGTCAGGCCGCCAAGGTGGCGGAACTGCGGATCGCGGTGCAGGAACTGGAGAGTCGCGCCGAACACGCCAATACGGCGATCGCGGACCGCGAGACGCAACTGGCGCCCAAACGGGAACGCGTCGAGTTCTTGAACGGGGAAATCACCCGCTGGGAACAGCGGATTGCCCAGCTTCAAATCCGCTCACCCGTCGATGGCGTCGTGCTGGCGCGATTCCACCATCCCGGCGAGTGGATCGCAAAGAATGAGTCGCTGTTCTCGCTCCTGAAGGCGGGAACGCAGGAAATCGTGCTTTATCTGCCGCAGAGCAAAGCACGCGGATTTGAGCCGCGAGACGAGATTGCCGTGGCTGACGAGTCGTGTGGCATTCACCTGGCGGGAACCATCGCGCGGATCGACCCGCAGCTCCAGAAGGCGCCCGAGTCGATCGCGAAGTTCTATCGTCATGGCGAGCACCTGGCGGCCGTCCACGTGGCGCCCGATCCGCGGGCCGCCAATTGGCCGGTCTTGCCCGTGGGCGGAGTCGTCCGTCTCCCGTTGTTCAATGCCTGGAAGCCACATCGGAGCCGTACATGACGCCCGCTGCCGCCGAAATCCTCGAACTGGTTGCCTCCGAAACGGGCCGTCAGCCTTCCCGGGAGGCCGCGTGTGAAATCGCGCCCACCGGCCGAACGGCGCACGCCATCCGCGATGCTCTGACGGAACGGCGGCGGGCACCGCGATACGGCACGGCATTCCCCATTGTAGCCATGCCGGTTCTGCCGAACGGTTCTCTCGAACCGGGCGCCCGATTCCACGGAAGGTTGATCGACATTGCCGAAGGAGGTTTGGGGCTGGAACTCGAGATCGACTTCAATCTTGTTCCGCGGCACATGGTGGTCGGAGTCGTGACGGCTGACGGGAAGACGCGGTACGGGGGGGTCGAGTTGCGGCACGTTCAGCGCACGCTGCCAGACCGATGCCGGCTGGGCACGCATTACGCCGGACCCGCGCACCACCTCCTCAAGTCGCCGGTCCTGGTGCCGCAGTTTGATCCGCTGGTGTTGAGATACTGCCCGCCGTTCGATCCGGACGTTCTAAGGGGATGGGTACGAGCGGGCATCCTGCAACCGCGATTGCTTGATCGGGTGCAGGTCTGTCCGCGCTGCGAAACGCTGGCGACGTTCCGCCCCGGATGCCGGGCCTGCAGGTCGGGGAGAGTCCAGCGCGAACAATTGATCCACCACTACGCCTGCGCCCACGTCGATCGCGTGGCTGCCTTCGAAGAGGGCCAGTGTGTCCGCTGTCCCAAGTGCCGTTGCAGGCCGCTCATCGTCGGCGCCGATTTCGATTATCAGGAGGGATTGGTGAACTGCCTGGACTGCGGGTGGAGCGGCAACGAGGGCGTCCCGATCGGCCAGTGTTTCCGATGCGGGTTGCGGTTCACCGGCGAACAGACAAAACACCTGGACCTGATTGGCTACGATGTACTCCGCCTGGATCCACTGGCTCTCCTCGCTGCATCCTGAGGAATGGCTGGCACTGCTGGTCGGGCTGTTGCTTCTGGATGCGCCGCGGTACGCCCTTTCGCGGCTGTTGTTCTGCGTGGGGGCCGTGGCCGCGTTCATGCTCCGCAGTCTTCGACCCGGCGCGGTGGACTCGCGCTTCCAACATTGTCCCTCGGTCTGCGTCGTTCTGGCCGGCTACAATGAGGGGCCGACGATCGAGGCCATGATTGCGTCGATTTACGGGACGTACCCGAATCTGCAGGTCATCGTCGTTGACGACGGTTCGGAGGATGACATGTACGAACGGGCCCGCCGCATGGCCCGCCGGTACTCCGATCTCCTGGTGCTTCGGCGGCCAGGGCGCGGCGGGAAGTCTTCGGCTCTGAATACGGCCCTGCCGTTCACCCGGGCCGAGATCATCGTTTCCGTCGATGCCGATTCGGAACTTGGTCCTGCCGCGTTGTGGGAAATCGTGCAGCCCTTCGCGAATCCCCGGGTGGGGATGGTG
>JBLMWR010000977.1:0-3056 GCA_050257335.1 Deltaproteobacteria bacterium
CACCAATACCATTCTCCGCCAGCAGATCTCGGAGGCCTTTCGCAGGTCTTCAGAACAGATCGACCGAGAGGTCGCGGAGGCATTGACCAAAAACCATCAATATCTCTATTCCTTCAACAGCCAGGAGTTGGCTGTTGTTTTTGCCAATATCTTTCACACGCTCATCGACCTGCAAAAGTTTGCGGGACTGACGGTGCCGCTGATCCACAATGTCGCTTCGATCGGGGTCGAGGTCCGCTATCCCCGCATCACGGTCAGTTCGCTCCTCCACATCCACTCCCCTATCCGTGCTTTCATCGAACTCGACTATTCCTTATCGAATGACTTTGACCGGCCGGGGAACCTCGCGCTGATCCGCCGCAGCCTGATGGTGCTGGAAAAGACTTCGCGTTTTGATTTTTTCGCAAGGACCGCGCTCGCGGCTATCAATATCGAAGGGCTGGTCGAGCGGGAGCTGCGCGATCCCGCGCAGGTGATCCGCTTCACTCTTCCTCACCGCCTGGGCTTGTACGGATTTACCGGGACGATCGATAAAGTTCACCTGGAAGTGACGCCCGACAACCACCTTCACACCTACCTCGCCTGTTCGGACGGCGTGCGAGCGTGAGCGCCGGGCGGCGTCACGATCCGAGCCCCCGACGACGGGCACCCCACGTTCCCCGATTTCGGGAGGCCTTATGTCGCATTCTGTAACTGCCCGGAATATTCTCCGACATTGGATTCCTCTCGCGATCGTCACTACTTTTCTCTCCGTCGTCATTTACGGTACCGCACAGTATATCTTGAGGACGGGCGGGAACGACCCGCAGATCCAGATAGCCGAAGATGGAGCGCGCGCACTCGGCGCGGGCGAGCCGGTTTCCTCCGTCATCGCGGGACGAACAGTCGAAATCTCCAAAAGCCGTGCTGCCTTTGCCGCGCTCTATGATCGCGCCGGCCAGCCACTTGCTTCTTCCGGTTTGCTTCACGGGCAAATGCCGGTAATGCCCCCCGGAGTCTTTGACTATGTCCGCCAGCACGGGGAAGAACGAGTTACATGGCAACCGGAGGCCGGCGTGCGGGTGGCGAGCGTGGTGACGAGGGTCGACGGGGCAAATGTGGGTTTTGTCATGGCCGGCCGCTCGCTGGCCCTGGTCGAGCAGCGGATTGGAGAAATAGCGCTCATGACGGCAGCTGGCTGGGCCGGCACTCTGTTCGTTTCTCTCCTTGCGGTCACCGTACTGGTGTGGCTGTTTCCGGAATAGCGAACTGAACCGCTTGCCTCTCCACTGCCGCTGGCCCGGCCTATCCGAAACACCCTCCATCAGACCCTTGCCACTCCTCCGTTATTAACAGGCAGGCCGGCGAGGCTTGCAGGTAGAGCCATGCTTCTCGGTTCTGTTTTTGCAGTCGCTTCTCGCTGTGTGCTATAATCTGCAAATCGGCAGGGCAATATCCTGCCCGGTAGGGCCCAGGTCTATCGCCCCTGGCCGCTCCCTCCTACCCGACAAGTTGAGGTAAGTGCATGTCTGTTCGCAGGATTGGTCGAATGATCGGCCTGGCTCTAGTGCTGGCCGGTCTTTTGGTTCTCGTTTACGCCGGAATGAATTACGTCGGAACAACGCGGGCCGAACGCGAAGCCGAAGCCCGAGTTCCGGGTCAGGATACCGTTGCCGCTACCGGCGTTCCCGTCGAGGTCGCACAAGCGACGCAGCTGCCAACGGACGTCCCTTCGCCAACGCCAGTGCCGACCGATACACCCGTTCCGGCCACTTCCACCCCCGTTCCGACGCCGACCACCCAGATGGTGGTGGGCAGCCAGGGGCTCCCGAAGGGGCTAGGCGCCGACCCTGTGCGCATCGTGATCCCGCGCATTAGCCTGGACACCCGTGTGCAGGAAGCAACGTGGGATGTCATCAACGAGAACGGCCAGCAGGTATCAGAGTGGCAGATTCCGTTCGATTCTGTCGGCCACCTCAAGATCACCGCGAAACCGGGTGAGGCGGGTAACGCCGTCATCTCCGGCCATCACAATCTGATCGGGCCGAACATCTTTGGCGTCGGCCAGTTTGCAGGGCTGTGGAACGTCAAGGACGGCGACGCGATCTATATCACCGACTCGATCGGCCGGACGTTCCTCTATCAAGTTCAGACCCACTGGGTCTTGAAGGAGCTCGGAGAGCCTGCGTCCGTGCGCGAGCAGCATGCACAGCAGCTTCTTGCCGACGACGGCACGCCGATGCTCTCGCTCGAGACCTGCTGGAACGGCGCCGCTCGGCCCCTGTCGGGGAACACCTGGCGTTGGATCGTGCGCGCGAAGCTGGTCGGGACAGTCGCCAGCAGCCAGATTCCAAAAGTGAAGGGTTGATCTCGTACATCCGGATAAGAGAGGCGCCGAAAGGCGCATATTAAGGAACTGCTGTCATCGATGCCATATCCTCTTGACCATATTCTGCACCGCGCCGTAGCCGAAATCATCACCGAGGCGGGCCTGCGAGCCCGCCTGGACGCCGGTCGGCCCCTTCGACTCAAGATGGGGTTCGATCCCTCGCGTCCTTATCTGCACCTAGGCCACGCCGTCGGCATCCGCAAGCTGCGCCAGTTTCAAGAACTCGGCCACCAGGTCGTCCTCATCGTCGGCGACTGGACCGCGCAGATCGGGGATCCGTCGGGGCGCGACGAGTCCCGCCCGATGCTCAACCCCACCCAGGTTGAGGAAAACGCGCGGACCTACATGGATCAGTTCTTTATGATCGTCGATCGCAGCAAGACCGAGGTGCATTACCAGAGCGAGTGGTTCGGCGATTTCATGCTCCAGGATGTGCTGCGGCTGACGAAGCAGTTCACGCTGGCCGACATGATGGAACACGAGACGTTCGAAAAGCGGTTCCGCGCGGGGCAGCCGCTCACGCTCGCGGAGCTCCTCTACCCTCTCCTCCAATCGTACGACTCGGTCGCGATCAACGCCGACGTCGAATTTGGCGGCATGGACCAGAAATTCAATATCCTCCAGGGACGTAAGCTGCAAGAGCGCTTTGGGCAGACGCCACAGGAAGTCTTTCTCGTTCCGCTGCTGC